>DATGQJ010000429.1:0-6722 GCA_035304265.1 Oceanobacillus sp. | reverse complement strand
GCGCTTCCCAGCGACGCATTTTGTCGCTGCGTTCGTCCTCGCCTTTGTAGGTTTCGCTGTCCAGCAGTATGAATTCGAGCGCGGGTTCGCCGCAGGGGGCGTCGGTTCGCGCGGCTTCCATCGGCGTGTCGAGCGTGGATTGGTAGTCACGGACAGGGCTGCGCTCGTCGCGCACGAGGATGCGCGAAAAGGCGGTGTTGAATCCTTGCACCAGAATTTGATGAGTGCGGAACGAACGCGCCAGCGGGATTTCCCGCCCGACGCGCGTAGCGATCTGCGCCCTCACGCTCTCGAACACGCTCACGTCCGCGCCTCTGAAGGCGTAAATCGACTGTTTCGGATCGCCGACGACAAAGAGTATTCCCGGTAAGTCAGGCGAGGCGATGTGCCGCACAATCTCCCATTGGATCGCGTTGGTATCCTGAAATTCGTCCACCAGTATCTGCTTGAACTCTTTGCCGCAGTAGCGGGCGCGGACGTGTTCGTGATCGCGCAGCACGTCGCGGGTCAGCCGTTCGAGGTCGTCAAAGTCGAGCGCGGCGCGATCCGTCTTCGCCTGACGGTAGGCGTTCTGTACGTGCTGGATCATCACGTACCAGTGTGGCAGCAGTTCGGCGGCACGCTGATCGCTTTCGCCGGGGTATTCGCCGATCCTCTCGACGGTGTTTCGGGCTGACTCACGGATGATCCTCAATGCGTGTTTCGCCATCTTCAAGGTATCCGCGCCGCCCCATGCGCCCGCGCTGCCGACATTGAGTTTGATTTCACTGACGAGCCGCTTCAGCGTTTCGACGTGGGTGGGGATGTCGCTGGTGCTTTTTAGAACTTCAATATGTGCCTCACACGCCTTCCAGATGTCGAGCAGTTTGTCCTCGACATTGGGGAAGCCGCCGTCGGGTCGCCACTCGATTGCGCTCAAAAATTCGGGGTCCTGATACAGCGCTTGCAGGCAGGCGTCGGCGTTGGTGTGCCACGCCGTTACCCATACATCAAACAGGTTTGATGGAAGCTGGCTGACTTCCACGTTGGCGAACTCCGACAACGCCTCGCGCACCGTTCGCGCGTCATATTCACGGAAGAGTTCTAGCGCAGGATTGCCCTGTGCCACCAACTCGCGCAGCGCGTCGTCAATCGCGTTTTCGAGCACAAGCTGCGCCTCGACTTCATCCAAGACCTCGAAGCCGGGATCGACGCCTGCTTCTGCCGCGTTCGCCCGCAAAATCGAGGCGCAGAGCGCGTGGATGGTGTCGATGCGGGCGCTGTCCATCGCCGCCAGCCGCTTCGACCACAGGTTGATGCTGGTTTCGTCGGTGGCGTTGTACAGGCGTTCCTGCAACGCTTCGCGCACCCGATCCCGCATTTCCTGCGCTGCTTTCTGGGTGAAGGTGATGGCGACCAACTGGTTCAACTGCCAGTCGGGGTTGCGATCCAGCAGCGCGAGATAACGTTCGACCAGCACGTAGGTCTTGCCTGATCCGGCTCCGGCGACGACGATCAGGTTGCAGTCGTGGGTGTAAATGGCTTCTTGTTGGTGAGGGGTTAGGTTTAGCAAGGGAAAACCTGTATGAACGACAAGGGCTTAGAAAATTGAACCGCAAAAGAGATATTGAACTCTAGTCTACTATGGTTAAGCAAAGAACTTCGCTTCAAATTCCTTGATGGAGCGATATACGATGTATTCCAATGGGGCGTGTCTGAAATTTCACACGGAAGAAAACCTGAATTTTTAGATACACGCCGGGGCAGACACGCAGGTCTGCCCCTACCCACAAACAGGTCTTGTAGGGGCGCACACACAGGTGCGCCCAGCGAACCATATAACGTCTGAAGGTCTACTGAAGCCCGTCTGCAAATCTCTACGGAAGAAAAATCCGAATTTTCAGATATGCTCCGGCAGAACGTTTTAGCTCGGCTGCTCCTGCCTGACCATGATCACCTCGCCCTCGAAGGCTTTGATGTTCGCCTGCGCCAGTAGATTATCGACGGTGATGTACCCCCATACACCGATCAGGATCAGCAATGTCAGTTCGATGACGGTCAGGCTGATGATGCCCTCACCGGGAGACACGAATCCAAGCGGATCAAACCGGAGGCTGCCAAATACTGCCATCACGACGGTGACGCCCAGCAGGATGTGAACCGAGAAGATTTTATACCACGGATGGAATCGGTGCTTGCGAATCAGCAAGGCGCAGATGACCACACTGGCGACGGCAAGCACCGCGCCGCCTGCATGAAACACCATGTTAATCGGAAAGTTCGCCCTATCGACACGAATAAACCCGACGGCAAGCAGACCCAAGATCAATGCTGCATACAACAATCGGGCGACCCACATCCAGCCTTTGGCGCTCAATAGGCGAACTTTGCCGTCATCGATCATCGCCTGAATAATGCTGTTGATGTCGAACCAGAGCACCACCAGCGAAAGCGATCCGCTGAACAAGGTTCCGGTAAACAGCGAGGCAGACGGATTGGCGCGTCCGGCGCTGCTGACCGCCCCTTGCCACCACTCAAATGCCAATCCTTCGACTTCCGTCGTCGGCGCAAGCGCGAAACTGGCGGAAAATCCGAAGACAAAGGTGAAGAGACCCAACAGCAGAACGTGGCGGGTGGATGCCGCCAGCCCCATAATCGCCCCCGCAAACGTCGCTGTCCACGTGAACACGACAACTACGATAGCGGCATTGAACCATTGCAAGGTCAGATTCTTGAAAACCAGCGACAAGCCGAACCAGATGATCGAGACCATCACGTAGGTTCCAAACAGCGCCGCCAGCGTATAGAAGATTCGGCTCAGCCAGAACTGCCAGCGTGGGGTGCTGTTGAAGTCGTTCAACTGCGCCTGCTGCGCGTTCATCGTGTAGTATTGGACAAGCTGCTTTTGATAGGAAAACCAGACCACAATCGAGACCGAGATCAGCGAGCAAAGCCGCGCAATCCCCGCGATATTGCCCTGACCAGTCTCGCGGGAGACAATCGACGCACCAACATCGGACGCAGCTTTGAACAGACGGGTTGACTGGGTGAGGATTTCACATTCCCAACTGCAAACCTGATCTTGCGCTCCGGTATTGCTCCACTCGACGAAAGGTGCGAACAGCCGGTAGGTCTCTGGCAGCCGGCTTACTGGCATGACATCCAACAGAGTCGCCACGAGCAGCGCGATAATCACGCCCACCGTCGTTACACCCGCGTAGATGAACGCCGTCTGGAAGCGCATCCGCTGGAATTCGTACTTCTGGAACAGATGCTTTTCCAGCACCGTCTGAACATGGTCGGTTGTATTGTTTACCGTGGGAACGACTGCGACTACCTGCTGGCTCTGGACTGTCATAGCTGCCTCGATTCGGGACAAATCCTGCATGATATTATAAATGGCAATAAATGGTCGTTTATCACCCAAATGAGGCTTTTGCCGTTGAGGAGAGCGCACCTCGTCTATAAAGGAACTTCTATGGAAATTCCAGATCTTACATTCCAACTCACCTAATGTGGCGCGGAGTTGATTCTTTGAAGATTATCCTGGGCATTTGGGGGACGGAAACGTTGTAGGGAGGGACGGACAGGATGATGCAATTTTCTAAATAGAACGGAGATCGTAGGGACACGACACCGTCGTGTCCGCCGCGTGATTGACGGGAACGGACACGATTCCTGTCCCTACTTCACGCCTCTCGTTTCCGCCCTAACACTGCCATGCGGCACATCTGGTGATAATCGCAGAAGCTGGCGCAGCGCCCGTCTTCCATTTTGTTGGCGTTCGCCGCGAAATCACCCGCACGCCCCCGCGCCAGATAGCGGATCAAATGCTTTTTCGCTGACTCGATCACCGCCTGATCCTGATCATTGCTGCTCAACATCACGCCGCTGGTTTCGCGGTTGCCCAGATGCCAGAACACCCCGCCGATCTCGCCCGCCTCAAACAAGCGCTGCGCCGCCAGCAGGTAAACCATCATCTGGAAATTGCGCCCGCGCTCGACCTCGCTGGTGGGGATTTTGCTCGATCCGGTTTTGTAGTCGATGACGATGGCGCGGTCTCCCTGCCAGTCCACGCGGTCAATCTTGCCCGCCACCCGCAGCCATTCCTTGCCGAGCAGAATGCCGAATCCGTCGGATTTACCAAACTCGGTCTCGAAGTGATAGGCATAACGCGGCTGGTCACTGGCGAAGGCTTTGTCAATCGGGCTGTTGCCGGAGAAGTCCTCGCGCACCAACGCCTCTAAGCGCCGGAGCAACGCCGCTTTCTCCTGCTCCCACAACGCCGACGCGCGGAAGCCGAGCCGTCGGGGAGCGTCGGCAAGCAACTGCATGGCTTTTTCGCGCAGAGTCGCCAGCGCGAGATCGGCGCATTCGGGCGTGACGGGTATGCCTTGCTCTGCCAGCGCTGTGTAGGTCGCCTCTAAAATTTCGTGGTTGAGCGTGCCAAGCTGTAGTGTATCCATCCCGTCTTCCGGCTCGCGCAGCGCTTCCAGTTTAAGCAGCCGCCGCGCGAAGAAGCGAAAGCCGCAGGTGCCGAACTCGTTCAACTGGGTCGCGCTCCACACCCGGCGCGGATCGAGAAACTCCGCCGCCATGCTGATCAGCGTTTCGTCGCGCAGTCGCCCGCTGTACTGATCGTGGGGATTGCGTGAGATTCGCCCTAACTCGATCTCGCGTCCTTTTTCGATTCGCATCCAGTAATCGGGGTACGCGCCCATCAGCCAGCCGCGCAGCGAGTTCGCGCCATCCACCACCGCCAGCGCCACTTCTTGCGGCGTGGCAACTTCCTCAGCCGGAACCACCTGTCCCACGCGCAAGCGCTCGATGGGTAAATCCGGGAACAGCGCCCGCACTGCCCGCCACAAATGGCTTTCGGGCCACGGAACGCCGTCCTTCACATACGGGCGCGAAAGCGTGAGCGTTTCATGCGCCTGATTCATCAATTCATAGAATAAGCCGTCGTCGTCGGCGCGTTCGGACTGCGTGCTCAGTTCCACGCCGTTTTTCGCCAGCGCCAGACGCTCGGTGTCCAGCAGCAGCGGGTCTTCCGGCACAGGCGCAGGGAACACGCCTTCCGATAACCCGACGATGAACAAATGCTTGTGCGGCAAGCCACGCGCGTCCGTCACCGTCGTCACCAGCACGCGCCCATCCCGCGACATATTGCGCTCGATAGAGGCATTGGCGACAGCCGTCTGCAATTCGCCGATGAAATCCTGCCACGTCAGGTTGCGCGACTGCCCCAGCGACGAAAACAATGCGCCTGCTTCGACCATCCCGCGCAGCACACGGGCAAACGTATTCAGCGCCGAAAGATCGCGCTCTACGATTCCCTGAGCAGCAGGCACGCGCACGCATTTGGGAATGTTCAGCGTGTAGGCGAACTGAGGCTCGATCTCTTCTTCGTCAGGATCGGGATTGTCCTCTCCGATCAAGGCTTCCAGCCAGCTTACGTAAGTTTCAATGTTGCCCTGTTCCGGCGGAGTCACCGCGTCGAAAAAGGTGCTCAGCACCCGTTGAGTAAGTTCCACCAGATCGGGATCGAACGGGGTAGGGGAGTCGTCCTCTTCGTCCGCCGACGATGCGGAGGGCGTCTTTGCTGCCTCTAACGCTTCCAGCCACGTTTTTCGTCCGCCCGTGACCATCATTGCCATGCTCAGGCGATCCAGCAAATCCACACATTCGTCCGTCAGACCGGGAATGCTGAAATAGGGCGAGCGCAGCACGTCCAGCAGTTCACGCCGACGGAAATCCAGACCGGACAGCGCAAGCAAATCCATCAATGCCGCCACCGCCGGATTGTTCGCCAACGGTTCGCCATAATGCAGCGCCAGCGGGATGCCATACGAGCGCCCCTGCGCGGCAAAATAACCGCCGTAGCTTGCCCAGTCGCGCAGCGCGATCAGCACATCGTCAGGATACACCCCTGCCAGCAGCAGCTTCTTCACCCGCCGCAGCACTGCCCCCACTTCACGCGGCATGTCCGGCGCTTCCACAAACCGAATCGCAACCTCATCCCCACTCGCTGCGCGAGTTTCCCCCTCTCCACGCAGGGGAGAGGGGGTTGGGGGGGGAGGTTCATACACCGGCGCTTTCGGCACGAAAATGTGCTCCGAGAGATGTTGCAGCGCCGGATGGCGGGGATCGAAACGATCCTCAGGTTCGATTTCTTCGACGGTCAAGCCAAGCCGTGTGCAAACCTCGTGCAGCCGCTGCCGCGCCCGCGTGAAGCGCCTGCCAATCGTCTCTTCGCGCCCTTTCACCGTCGTCAGCGTGACGATGCTTTCACCCACTTGTAAGCTAAGTGCGCCGAGCAGATTCGCCTGCAACAGATTGAACTGGTCGTAGCCGTCTGTCACTAGCAGCCGAACGTCGCGGGCAAGGGTAGGAATGTCTTGCAGCGCCTCTAATGCCAGCCAGCCCTCGCCTTCGCGGTCTACCAGTTGGTGCTTTTGCAGCAAACGTTGGTATTCGTTGTAAATGTGCGCCAGTTCGCGCTCTTTATCGCTGTTCGCCGCCGCCATCAGCAGATCCGGCATGATCAGGTTCTGCTTCAGTTCGTAGATCAGGTCGGCGACGATGCGTATGAAGCCCGATGTATGGGCAATTCGACGGAAGATGCGCAGGTCTTCGCTGGCGCACACCGTGCGGATTAACCCGTAACGCGCTGCGTCGTCCAGGCAGCGCTGCGGGCGTCCCGCGTCTGCCAGCAGGCGGCGGTACAGCGTATAGAAGCTGAA
>DATGQJ010000428.1:0-3907 GCA_035304265.1 Oceanobacillus sp. | reverse complement strand
CAACAGCCACGTCTTGAACGAACGGGACGGGTCATACCGTTTGAGATTCAGGTACGCACGCAGAAACGCTTCCTGCGCCGCGTCTTCCGCCTCTGTCCGTTCGTAGAGCAACCGGTAGCAGAGGTTGTACACTGCGTCCTGAAAGGTGTAGACCAGTTCGGCAAAAGCGTCCTGATCGCCTTCCATCGCAGCGTTGACCCATTCTAAAATGACCGGATCAGTCGTAGACACAAAATTCTCCACGATGACTCGCCCTGATCGCGCGATGCCATTTGTGCTTCCATATGCTGCTATACGCAGCCGACATTCATGAAGTTGCAGCGCGTGACCGGGACTATTGCCAGTTGGGGCTATTGTAACCGACGAAGGCTTACTTGGGGACTAGCCATTGGGACAGATTGGTGATAAGCCACATGCAAAACCAGTGACAGTTATTTGGGCATTACATCATTGGAATATCTTTCAGCAATTTCTAATCCTGTATGAGCAAGCGGATGTCGTAGTCACGGTAGCCTGTGACGCCTAACCAGATGGGGCGAACAAGCTCGTAGGGACAATCGCCTTCGACCACGAACTGAGCACGGATGATGAATGTTCGCGCCACGTCGTCAATCTCAACCGACGAAATGCGATGGTCGGCGTCACAGCCGCGCCCCCGGCTCCACGTGCCGATCATGGCGCGTTCGCCGCTGAAATCGAACGTGCCGCGTGATGCCGGGCGGCGGCAGTAACCGCTGTTATCCGATTCGTCGAAGAGGTTGGTGAGTTCTTCCTCACTGCGCAGGACAAAGACCCGCCCCGCCGCGTCGTAAGCCGATTCGAAGCAGATGCCCTGCATGACCGGATTGGCGTCGATGAGCAAAAAAGGTAGTAGCGTTGCAGAGGGTTCCGGTGTAACCTCTACCTCTGAGGGTGGGGGAAGCGTAGGCGGCGTGTCAGGTATTTGCCACGTACATGACGCCAGTATGATGATCATTGCAATCAGGGTGATTCCCCGCATTCATTCCCCTATCCGCGCATGAAGGACGTTCGCATTCTTTATTCTATACTTATTGGTTTAGCATGTTAAAGCGTGGTATGATCTAGCAGCATCGGTTAATGCCATCTGTCCTCATCTGTGTAGGAAATTATGCGTATCCTCATCATCTCCGATATTCATGCTAACCTCACTGCCTTCGAGACGGTGTTGGAAAATGCCAAAAACGATTGGGAATATGTCTGGTGTCTGGGCGATGTTGTTGGCTATGGTCCTGACCCCAACGAGTGCGTGGATTTGCTGCGCACATTGCCGCACTTGTGTCTCGCCGGTAATCATGACTGGGCGGCACTAGGTCGTTTGGACATCCGCACCTTCAACCCTGACGCCCGTAAAGCTGTCGATTGGACGCGCAACGCGCTGACCCCCGAAAACACCGCTTATCTCGAAGCCCTACCAACAACCTTTGTCATCGGTAACTATACACTGGCACACGGCAGCCCACGCGAACCCGTGTGGGAATACATCCTTGAGCCGCTGATTGCTGCATTGAACTTCTCGCATTTTGAAACCCCGTACTGTCTGGTTGGTCACACGCACCAACCCATCATCTACGAGCAGATCAGCGACAACGGCGACACGGAAGCGATCATGCCTGCATATCGTCAGCGGCGGCAGTTGAACGGGCGGCGGCAGATCATCAACCCCGGCAGCGTGGGACAACCCCGCGACGCCAACCCTGATGCGGCTTATGCTATTCTCGACGTGGAAACCAACGTCTGGGAGCACCGCCGCGTGCCCTATGATATTGCTGCGGTGCAAAAGCGAATGCGCCAGCACGACATGCCCGAACGTCTGATCGCGCGGTTGGAGCATGGATGGTAAGCGCCGACCTCAGCGCCACCATGCGAGATTATCTCGCTGAAATTTATCGCCTGAGTGACCGAGGCAGCAACGAACAAGGCTACATCAGCACGTCAGCGCTGGCTGACCTGCTGGATGTGAGTCCGCCCGCCGTCAACCGCATGGTGACACGCCTGCGGGAGATGGGCTTGCTCCAGCACGAGCCATATCAGGGAATCCGCCTCACGCCTGAAGGGAGACTTGAGGCGCTCAAGCAGCTTCGCAAACACCGAATTGTCGAGGCGTTTCTGGTCAATACGATGGGCTTTGGCTGGCATGAAGTCCACGCTGAAGCTGATGCGATCAGCAGGGCAATCACCGAGCCATTGGTAGAGCGCATGGAAGAAATGGCGGGCAATCCGCAGTTTTGCCCGCATGGTGAGCCAATCCCCACGCCTGAAGGCGAAATCGCGGAGATGGGCGATATGCTGGTGACGGAAGCGCCGCATCACCAACCGCTGGTGATCACCCGCGTTCGCACCCGCGAACCGGATCGGCTTGAGTATATCGCCGCGCTGCACCTTGTCCCCGGCACACAGGTGAGCATTCTCAACGCCGCCCCTTTCAACGGACCGATTCAACTCAGCCTCGGTAAAGAGTACCGCATCATCGGGCACAATCTGGCTGAGATGATTAAGGTAAAAGAAGTGATGAGTGATGAGTAAAAAAAGTGGAAAGTGAAAAGCCAAAAGTGTTTCACTTTCAACTCATCACTCATTACTCGTCACTCATTACTCCCCTGATACTGCTCCACGATTTCAACCGCTGGCTTCGCTGTGTAATCGGTTCGCCATAGACCGAAGTGGTGCTCGGCATTGTCTTGGCTAGGACAGGCGGGCGGGATACAGGTTGCATCTAAGGGGAAGTCGAACGCTGTCCACACCAACCAGCCAAGCAGATCGTACTCCGTCGCCATGCGAATATTGTCTCGGATTAACTGCGCCTGCTCGTCCTCGTCCACGCGGAAGGTGCTGAAGCCAAATTCCTCCAACAGAATCGGCTTGTCGGTTACCTCCTGAATCGCCTGAATGCGTCGTGCCAGTTCGGTTGCATCCTGCCAGTGGTGGAAGCTGACAAAATCCACGTAAGGGGCAGTCGCTTCGGCATCGAAAAGCCATCCCGCCGTGATCAGATGATTGGGGTCGAGATCGCGCACCTGCTGTGAAGTTTGCTCCAGCCAATTCAGCACGACATCACGGGGAAAACGCATATTCAGCAGATTGATTGAACCGTAGTCGATGTCGCCTTCGTTACGTAAATCCCACGCGAGAATGGTGGGTTCATTGCGGTAGCGTTCGACGATGAATGCGGTTTGTGCCTGAATGTGGGCGGGATTGTGATACAGCGGGTAATGTTCCAGATCGGGCAAGTCATTGAGGGTGACGATCAGCCGGAAATCACGCGCTGCTGCTGTATGGATGATTTTGTCCAGTCGCCGGAAGTTCTCGGCGTTCGGTACTGCTCCACGTGCCGGACAGGTGAATAACGCCTCGTTCCATAAAAACAAGCGCAATGTATTGAAGCCGACCATGCGCAGCAGGTTCAACTCGCGCTGTATTTCGTTGGTATCGGCGGTTGTCAGAAAGCGCCGCCACGGATAGCGCATTGGGTAGTAATTGACGCCGCGTGCGGTAAACGGTTCTTCGCCAATCACCAATCGGTGATCGGCAAGCTGAACGAAATGCTCAGTTTCGGTAGGTTGGTAGGGTGGCAGCGCGTCCAACCCTGCCTGTGCTTCCGCTTGTGTACAGGTGGCAAGCGGCGGCGGGGTAGTAGCATTCTGGCTGTGAACTGTCGCACATGCCGAAAGCAAACAGGCGACGATGAACCAATGTTTCAAACGTTATCCTGAAATACAGAGGGCGACCAGATGCAGAGAATGGAGAAGTGGGAAACCTCACCCCCCAGCCCCTCTCCACGAAGTGGCTGAGGGGGCGACAGTAGCGTCAGAGGGGAGGGGAAGCCAACAGAAAGGCTTGCCGCCCCTCCCGAAAAATACTCCACTGCCGCACCGTCCTGCCATCGCTG
>DATGQJ010000427.1:0-2894 GCA_035304265.1 Oceanobacillus sp. | reverse complement strand
CAAACCCTGTCGCTCGGCTTCTTCGCCAAGCGGCGGGTGGGTGAGTTGGTCAGCCGTCTGAGCCGCGACGCGACGCTGGTGCGAACGGTACTCACCAACAATGTCAGCACCCTACTCCAACAAACCTTGATCATGGTCGGCTCGATCATCGTCATGGTGAGTATCAATTGGCGGCTGACTCTGTTCATCCTCGTGCTGACGCCGTTGATCATCGGTGTGGCGGCAGTATTCGGCTTCTACATGCGCCGCATCAGCACCCAGATTCAGGACGAACTGGCAGGTTCAACCGTCGTCAGCGAAGAAGTGTTCCAGAACATCCGCGAGGTCAAGAGCTTCGTCCGCGAACCCTACGAAATCGAACGCTACGACAACGCAATGCGGCGGGCATTCCGCGCGATTTTGCGCCAGCTTCGGCTGCGGGCAGTGTTCGGTCCGCTGATCGCCTTTCTGGGATTCGGCGGCTTATCGCTGATCTTGTGGTTTGGCGGGCGCGAAGTGCTGGAAAATCGGCTGTCCAGCGGCGAACTGATCTCGTTCCTCGTCTATGGTTTGACCGTCGCCGGAAGCCTTGGTGGGTTGGTGGGTGTGTATTCGTCATTTCAGGAAGCGTTGGGCGCGACCAAGCGAGTGTTTGAAATCCTCGATACGCAGCCCGACGTGACCGACGCGCCCGACGCAAAGACACTCGGCACGGTAGAGGGGCGCATCACGTTTCACGACGTGTCGTTCAGCTATGACGAACGACAGGAAGTGCTGCATCACATCAACCTCGACATCGCGCCGGGTGAGATTATCGCGCTGGTGGGTCCCAGCGGCGCGGGCAAAAGCACGATCTTCAACTTGATTCCGCGATTCTACGACCCGACCAGCGGCAGCATCACGATTGACGGGGTAGATTTACGCTCGGTCACGCAGGCGAGTTTGCGCCAGCAGATCGGCATCGTGCCGCAGGAAACGCTGCTGTTCGGCGGGACCATCCGCGAGAACATCCGTTACGGGCGACTGGACGCAACTGAGGACGAAATCATCGCCGCAGCAAAAGCCGCAAACGCGCATGACTTCATCGTGAGTTTGCCCGATGGCTACGAGACGCTTGTGGGCGAGCGCGGCATTCGCTTGAGCGGTGGACAGCGGCAGCGAATCGCTATCGCCCGCGCCATCCTCAAAGACCCGCGCGTACTTTTACTGGACGAAGCGACCAGCAGCCTCGACAGCGAGAGCGAGCACGAAGTTCAAGAGGCGTTGGCGCGGCTGATGCAAAACCGCACGACGGTCATTATCGCCCACCGCTTGAGTACGGTTCGCGTTGCCCATCGTATCGCGGTGCTTGATTCGGGCAATATCATTGAGCTTGGCAGCCACGAGGAACTGATGGCGAAGAACGGGCTGTATGCCAAACTGTACGAGATGCAGTTCCGCGAGGACGTGCTGGAAGAAACGGCAGCAGATTGAAGAAGATTGGAATCGCAAAGAAAATCCAAACTTTGCGCTCTTCGCGTCTTTGCGGTTCAATCGTTCTTCTGCTGTTCCCTTATCACCCTCAGGATTGCCATGACGAGTCGCTACCTGAATCTGGACGGAACCATCAATCTGCGTGAACTGGGCGGCTACCGAATCCACGATCAACGCGAAACCAAATGGGGTGTGCTGCTGCGTTCGGGCAATCTCTATCAAGTTCCGCCAGCGAGCCAACAGGCGTTGATTGACTATGGCGTGAACACGATTATCGACCTGCGCGATAAACGGGAGCAAGTCGCTTCCCCCAACGTGTTGGCGGAGCGCATCACCTACTATCATCTGCCGCTCATGGGTGACGAGGATGACGGGCTGCGCCAGCGAATGGAGAATGCGCCCGATCTCAGCAGTATCTACATCCTCGCGCTTGAACATCGTAAGCCGCAAATCCGCCGCATTATCGAGCAGATCGCAAACAAACCAAGTGGATGTGCTATCATTCACTGCGTCAGCGGAAAAGACCGCACCGGACAGATTGCAGCGCTGGTTCTGGGCGCAGTTGGGGTCGAAGAAGAAACGATCATCGAAGACTATGCACTCACCGAGAAGTATCTCAAGCGCCAGCAACAGGCGGGCAATCAGCGGGATATGTCGGCAAGAGCACAAAACATGCGCAATATGATCGCTTATCTCAAGACGAATTACGGCGGAATGACGGGATACTTGCAAGCCATTGGTATATCCGATCAGACGCTCCAACTGCTGCGAGAGAACGTACTCAAGTAAAGCGAATCTTTGACCGAATACACCATCTTCACCACTGCCTACATCGTTGCCTTTGCGATCACGCTGATCATGCTGCTTATCGCGTGGTTCCTGCGGCGACGACGGTTCCTTAGAATTCCCTTCCTGCTGCTCGGCGTGATTGGCATCATGGCGGGCATCTACTTCTTCTGGTATACGCACCGCCCGCTGCCGCCATCCGAGCAGCGCACGCTGTTTCCGGGTGTGGAATACATTCGCGAGGTGCGCACCGACCCGCATCCGCTGGTGATTCACGTCATCCGTATCGGTCTCGATACCCCGGATTTGCGCTTCCTGGTTACGCCGGAACAGCCAACTGACGGGCTGGTGCTGGTGGCACAGACAACCTCACAGTTTCTGGAGGCGCATGATCTGCAACTGGCGATCAACGGTGACTTCTTCGATCCGTGGCGCGATAACGGCTTCTGGGACTACTACCCTCACGTTGGCGATCCGGTCAACGTGCGTGGGCTGTCGGCATCGGATGGTGACGTTTATACAGAGGGTTATACCGCACGAGAAAACTACGCGACGGTCTACTTCACAGCGGACAATCGAGTTTCATTCAACAACCCGCCCGATCAGATTGCTAACGCCATATCCGGCAATCTGATGCTGATCGAAAACGGGGTTGC
>DATGQJ010000426.1:0-3817 GCA_035304265.1 Oceanobacillus sp. | reverse complement strand
ATCCATGATGCGGCGAAAGGTGGGGGCGTTTTGATATGCATGAGCGACGAGATCGCGGATTCGGGTATCTAAAGTCATGGGGTATTCCTTCTGGAATGATCTGATAAACAAAGCAAAAACGGATTCTATTTGATGTAATTATTCAGCCGCCTGATAGACCTCATAATGAGTGACGGTTGGCTCGAATTCGAGCAGATAGTCCTGATCTTCGGGATAGTATTTCGCCATTTCGACATCTTCACCCGCGAAGGCTTTGATGGCGTCCATGCTTTCCCAGAAGGTGAAGGTGATGAAGTGGGTCACGTCGCCTTCTTCCCGTCGCAGGATGTACGCGCCCAGATTGCCGGGTGTGGCTTTGTAATCGGGAATGCCTGTACGCTGCAAAATGTCGAGATAGGCGTCGGCTTTTGCCGTATCAGTTCGCCCGTGCCAGATTCGCGCGATCATGATGCTTTCCCCTTGAAGAATTCGGGCGCACACGCAGGTGCGCCCGTACAGCAGTTAAATCAACACGATGAGGGCTGCTATCAGCAGCGCCATCCCCAGAAACGCTCGCAAGAACAGGTCAACGCAGCCAGTAGGTTCAGGTTCAGTCATGTCGATTTCTCCTTAGATGGGCAATGTATGAATGATTTCGCCATTCACTTGAATGGATATTGTATCGCTGTTTGCGCTGACGAGTTGCGAGCAATAAGACGCAAACCCTCTACCCCAACCAGCGCTTGCGGCGTTTGTAATGCTTCACGTCTTTATAACTCTTGCGCTCGCCAAGCGAGTTCAGCCCAAGATAAAACTCTTTGATGTCCTCGTTCTCTAAAAGCTGCGCGGCGGGTCCGTCAAGCACGATACGTCCGTTCTCCATCACGTAGCCGTAATCCACAATAGAGAGTGCGGCATTGGCGTTCTGTTCCACCAGCAGGATAGAGATATTTTCGCTTTTGTTGATCTCACCGACGATGTGGAAAATCTCCTGCACCAGCATCGGCGCAAGCCCAAGCGACGGCTCGTCCAGCATGAGCAGGCGGGGATGTGCCATCAGCGCCCGCCCGATGACCATCATCTGCTGCTCACCGCCGGAAAGATAGCCGCTCACCCGTCCGCGCAGATCACGCAAGCGGGGGAAATAATGATAGACGCGCTCCAAATCCTGACGCATGAAACGCCCGCCCTGATATGCCTGCGCCCCCACGCGCAGATTCTCTTCTACTGTGAGGTGCTGGAACAACGGACGCCCTTCGATCACCTGTACGATGCCCTTGCGGACGATCTCTTCGGTGTTCTGGTGATCGATTCGTTCCTCATGCCACGTAATCGTGCCGCGCGTGACCTCGCCCAATTCCGCCGAGAGCAAGCCGCTGATGGCTTTGAGCGTGGTGCTTTTGCCCGCGCCGTTCGCGCCGAGCAGCGCCACCACCTGTCCCGGCTCCACCCGAAACGACACCCCGCGTAAGACGAGGATCACGCTGTTGTAAATAACTTCGATATTGTTGACGGAGAGCATAGGCGACTCCAGAAGAATGTAAGGACAGGATGATGCGGTTTTCGTGAACCCGCATCATCGTGCCCGCTTTTGATTTTTCGCAGGACACCGTATTCAACCTCTGGTTGACGGTGTCCCAACGTTGATTTTCTATTTTGTAAACAGCGTCACGGGACAACCGCCACTGCTTCGATTTCCAGCAAATAACCGGGTTGGAACAATGCAGCCACCTGCACGGCGGTGCTTGCAGGCGGATTAGCCGTGTTGACGTACTGATCACGAACCTCACGCAAGATAGGTAGATTATTCACGTCCAGCACGAAAATGCCGAACTTGACCACGTGCGAGAAATCCGCACCGACAGATTCAAGCGCCGTTTTGAGATTTTCAAACACCTGTACTGCCTGTGCGCGGAAATCGCCCGCGCCGACCATGTTGCCGGATGCATCGAGTGCGACTTGTCCGGCGATGAAGACGATGCGCCCACCCGTGACTTCGACCACGTGGGTATAGCCGCGCGGCGTGTGCATCTGTGATGGATTGAGAAATCGGGTCATGAATCGCTCCATGAATTGTAGAGACACGGGAGAATCGAAGGAGGCGCACACGTAGGTGCGCCCCCAAACGATTATACCTATTCGGGCACGTCCGCGCCGCCGGGACGCAGATCGGGTGCGTCCTCAAAGTCGGTCAGCGGGACGAGAATGGGAATGTACACAGTCGTGCCGTCGTCGGGATTCTGCACGGTCATCGCGTCTTCACCAGAGGTCGCGGGACCGGTCATATCCGCGTTGAGGAACATCATCATCGCTATACGGTTTGCAGGAACGGCACGCCGCTCGCCCCCCTGATAGTCGAAGGTATAGAGACCCAGCGGCGAATAAACCATGTTGTCGATGACGTTTTTCATCAACGCGCCGTCCACCGCATCCAGCGAACCCGCTTCGTTGACTGCCAGCGTGTAGAGTTCAATGTAGGTATCGACCAAGCCCCAGCCGAGCAGGTAAGCAATGTTCTGCGTCTGCAACGGGCGCTCATTTGCTTCCGCCTGTTCGCGGATCAACTGGATACCCGGATGATCGGTCTCAGTCCACCAGTAGAAAGGCAGCGATCCGATAATGCCGTTGACGGCGGGCAGTCCGTCCGAGCCGAGGCTGCTGCGACCCAACAAGCCTACCGACGTATCGAGCGCCCAGTTCACACCTGCCAACTGTACATCCTCGTCCAGACCAAGCAGCGCTATGGTGCTGGCAACCAGCGCCGGACCACTGGCAAGCGAATTGGTGTAAAGAATGTTCGCGCCTGCGTCCACGAGATTCTGGACGTTGGTGGTGATGTCGGTTGCCGTCGGTGGGAAGTATTCCGGCGTTTCAAGGACGGTCACACCCTGCGCGGCGCAGTAGGCGATTGTTTCGGGCGTGAAGGCAGCTTCACCGAACGCGCCGGGCCAGCTAATGTAGCCGATGGTCGGATTTTCGGCGAACATATCCGGGTTCTGACCCACGTAGTGGCAGAACATACCGAACTGATCGGCGTACAGCGGATTGCTGGCGTAAATCCAACCGGGGGTCGCGCCATCTTCGCCGTAGAGACCGGGCACCGAGCCAGCCGAGATCAGCACAGGGATTTCGTCTTCTGCCAATTGCTCGCGCAACAGTTCGGCGTCGGGCGAAGCATAGAGGACGAGCAAATCCGGCTCAGGATCGAGGGTGGAGTAATAATCATAGTGTGCCTGAGTCTGTGCGAGATCGCCGCCCGTATCGCGGTTGTCGGATGCCAGTTCCGCGCCGCAAACACCGCCACGCGCGTTGAAGTAGGCGATGGCGTCGGCAAGACCTGCCAGCAGAGGCTGAGTGATGAAGGCATACGACCCGCTGATGTCGCCGAAGTGATAGATCGTCACCGTCTCACCCGTGAGATCGACTTCACATTCAGTGTGCTGGATGAAATCGGGCAGTTCTTCCTGCGCGGCGGCGGGAAGCGCGAGGACAAGCGTCAGCAGTAAAACGGCTAGAGTGATTTTTCGCATCGTTAAACCATCCTTTTTTGACATAAACGCTCAACATTCCAGAAGAAAAGCTGTTTGGTGCGCATCACCTCCTTCTCAGTGATGAGTAATAAGTAGAAAGTGAAAAGTAGAAAGTCGAAAGTAGTGGGATGATGAACTTTCCACTTTTAACTTTCCACTTCTTTTACTCATCCCTCATGACTTTCTCTACTCCCCTAATGCGAATAGGGGCGTAGCTTCCACGCGATTTTGAAGATTTCCCACCGGTGCGCTATTCCACGCGGGGCAACGATCAGGAAAATCATCAACGCGAAGCCAAACAGGAGCGG
>DATGQJ010000425.1:0-5378 GCA_035304265.1 Oceanobacillus sp. | reverse complement strand
CATCACTCATCACTTACTTGCTTTCTGCTTCAAATTCTCCTCGATTTTTTCGCGGTCTCCCTCTGCCTGATCGGGTGTGCCGCTGACTTTGGTGACAACTTTTCCGGGGTCGCGCTGCCCTTCGGCTTTGTCAACCCGGTGTTCGTCTTCCTCGAACTGCTTATCGTTCGCTTTGTCTGCCATTGCTGATCCTTAACTTAATTTCAATCTTTATATAGTAAAGCACAGGTTAGGGTGGATGGGCAAGAAAGCGTTTGCTGAAAATCGGGGCGATAACACGAAACGCGGCGTGATCGGATGGGCAATCACACCGCGTTTCAGGGAGTAAAGCACGGTACGAGTATATGAAATCGAGGGGCGCTTGGCATCCCTCTATAGGAGGATAAAGAGGGGGATTTTCAACGAAACATCTTTCGCATCCGCTCTTCCATCTGCATTTGGATGATGTTGAGTTCCTGTGCGCGTTTCACCGCCTGATAGCGATTATCGACTTCCAGCTTTCGGTAGATGTGTTTGATGTGGGTCTTGACGGTGCTCACGGCGATAATCATGCGGCGGGCGATTTCGGGACTTGATAGTCCATCTGCCAGCATGGTGAGCACTTCGTGTTCGCGCTGGCTCAATGCTAAGTCGCCCGGCATATTGGCGCTTTGACCGCGCTCTGAGTGGATGGCTTCGGCGCGTTCGAGCAATTCCGCCATGACCGAAGGTGAGGTCAGCGCCAGATGTTCCCGAAGTGCGGTCTGGAAGAACGGTGCGTAGCGATAGCAGTCCTCGCCGAGTCGCCGGATGAAGTTCCCTTCTGTGATCAGCGATTCGAGGATTGCATAGCCATCCTGTCTTTTCGTGAGGGTGTTGCATCGTTCCGGCGTGAGCGTATCGAGGATCGACGTATGCAGTAGGAATTCCTGCACGTTGGGCGGGTATGCTGGCAGGATTTCCTGTGCCACGAATTCGCGCACGTAATTGCGTATGAGTAGTGCCTGCTCGTCTGGAGCGGAACTTTCTGCTGCGGCGAGGGCGATAAACTGCAATCCCGCCGCCCATCCTTCCATTGCCGCCACCATAGCGGCGTTGCCGGAAAGACGGCGCTCACTCAGGAATCCCGCCGCTTCTTGCTGCGAAAGGGCAAGTTCTGTACTCCGAATGTGGTTCAATTTCCCGCGTACCCGAAGGCGTGCCAGCGGCAGCGGCGGGACGTTGCGCCCTGCGATGATCAAGCGAAGGTTCGGTGGGCAGTGTTCCAGCAGGAAGGCGACAGCCCGGTGGACCTCTCCGTTCGCAATGACGTGATAGTTATCGAGGATGAGCGTGTGCGGTTTGCCGTCGGCAGGAGTCCCGTTGAGTACGGCGATCAACATTTCTTCGGGCGAATGTGCCTCGATACCGATGTCCAATGCGGCGGTCATGTATGCCAAGAACTGGCGCAGATTATTATCGGTTTCATCCAACGTGACCCACGAAGTCGATTTGGGATGCGTCGCCGTCCAATCGCAAAGCAGCGTGGTCTTGCCACAGCCCGCCGGAGCCGTGACCAGTGTCAACGTTGACGCAACATCCAGCCGTGCAAAAAGGCGCGGGCGTGAATACAGCTTGCCCGTTGCTGGCGGCTGCATTTTCGCCATCAGCAGCGAGTCGCTGTGATGCTGGCGCTTTTCCTTGAGCAAACGCAGTTCGGACACCGGCAGCACTCCACGAGTGGTTGATACTATGATCTACGCCGCAACCACGAAAATTGTTTGAATTTTCTTTTTATGTTATGAAGCAATGATACTGTGAACGCGCTTACGCCTGCCGAAGCTGCGCAATAAACGAATCCATGCGTTCAAAGTGAGAGCCGCGCCAGTAAATCTTACCGCATTGGTGGCACAGACGGAAATCGTTGTAATACTTGCGCGTTTCCGGTGTAAGGCGGTCTTCAACGCTGGCTTTTTCGACAGGCGAGAGCAGATTGTTGCACCGGGTGCAGCGGTGAAATTGCAGGATTTCGCTCACCAGATCGAAACGCCGCAGCACTTCGTCGAGTTGCCGCCATGGATTGGTTTCGCGCACGTAATAGCCGTAGACGACGATACTGCGCTTGAGCAGCCCGCGATCACGAGTGAGCAGCACACGGTTTTCGGCGCTGGAAATCCGCGCGAGTTCTTCATCGCGGTAGTCGCTTGGGTAGAGCGTATCGAAGCCCAGCATACGCAGGTAAGCCGCCAAACGACCCAAATGCACGTCTGCCACGAAGCGAATTTCATCCGGCGTGGGCGGGCGGACACCGTGCTCCGGCGAAATATCCAGATGTTCGCACGAGGAATACACCTCGATGCGATCCCCATCCTGTACGTGATAGCGAAACGTCACCGGGGCGCGATTGACCATGATCAGCGCGACTTCGGTGTGGGGAACCCCAAGCGACTCGATCATGTCTTTGACGGATGGATTGCCATCGAATTGATGGGAGAAACTCACATTTCGCCGTTGTGGAGCGAGGAAATCATTGAGATTGTCGTGGAAGTGGAGGTGTGCCTCTGGCATGGTTCATGCGCACAAATTGATGGATTAGGATTAGTCTACAGAGAAACCGCTTGAGAGGCAAGCCTTTTTAAGTTTACGTAGTTGAACGTTCTCGTTACTGCTAAATTCGAAAAGTCCTAGTTTTATAAAGTTTAACCACCTAACGATGTCGCTAGTAAACTCCCCTACATTCCTGTAATTAACTTCGGTATGACATTTATGCAAAAAATTAATGATCATCATTGATTGAATTATATTACAATGGTACGAAGTTTGGGCGAACGTGAATTTCGTAAACCGTTCCTGTGTTGCGTGCGCAGGGGCAAACGGATAACGATCACGCGCGACGAACACCACCTCACATCATTGCAATTCCACGCTGCTGCCAGAAATTTATGGGTTAGTCCGCCAGACGAATTCGGTTTGGTTTCGCTCAGATTCGACTTCAAGTTCATTAATACAGACACTACAGCCCACTACGCAGCGACTAATATTCAGTGTGCCTAAGACTTATACAATGCGGAGGTCTGACTTGGCAGTCTTGCGCCAAACAGCCGTAAAGTACGAGCAGATTGGTGCCGAAATTGGTGATGTGCTCCGCCTTCTGGGGCGGGGGTACATCGACAGCGCTGCTTACGACACCGGATGGGTTGCACGGCTCGCGCCGATGCTTCCCGAATTTGAAGCCTCTCCCGAATGGCTGCGCCGCCATCAACATCCCGATGGCAGTTGGGGTGGGGATATTCTCCACTATCATGATCGCTTCATTTGCACACTGAACGCCGCCATTGCCTTGAAAACACTGGGAAATCGTCAGGATGAGCCGCGCATTCGCAAAGCAGAGCAATTCCTCTGGCGCGAATACACGCGCTTGCCGCTGGACGCGCATGAAACCATCGCCTTTCCGGTATTGACGCTTTCTCTGCTGGAAGAAGCACGTCTGCTTGGGATGGACGTTCCGTACAACCCCCAAATTGACGCGGTTGTCGTCGAGAAGAAGCTGGCAGTCCTGCAAGAAGATCCCGCGCTCTGGCGGCTCAGTACCATGTCCTTCTCGCTCGAAGCAGTCCGCGCCGCTTTTCCCGATCAGCCTGATTTTCTTGAGGTCAACGGCTCGGTGGGTACGTCGCCTGCCGCGACTGCCGCTTTGCTGCTTCGTTCTCAGTCTCCGCACGACGGTGCGCTTGCCTATCTGCGCTCGGTGGTACATCCCGATGGTGGCGTGCCTGACGTTTCGCCCATCGACACGTTTGAGGTGGCGTGGGGGCTGAATTATCTGCGCATGGTGGACGCAATTTACCCGGATGACCCGGAAGTTGCCAGCGGACTGGAGTTTCTCTGGTCGGTCTGGTCAGATCGTGGGATCGGTTTTTCGTCCTGCTATTCGGTCTACGATCTGGACGATACCGCCGCCTGCTACGCCGTGCTGAGGTGGGGCGGATACCCCGTGAGCGCCGATGTGTTCGCGCAGTTCGAGGAAGAGACGCATTTCCGCTGCTTCCCCAAAGAAGCCGATCCGTCGTTGAGTGCGCAGGTGCGTTTGGTCTCGGCGCTGCGTATGACTCCCGAATATCCTTATGCCGAGGCATGGATTGAGAAAGTCCTCGCCATGCTGCGCCACAAAGATCGCAACGGCGATTTCCTGTTCGACAAGTGGCACAGTTCGCCTTATTACCTGACCTGCATCACTGTCGAGGCGCTCACGGGACTTGCCGACGATCTGGTTTTGCCGCGCATCAAGTGGCTGCTTGCCAACCAGCGCAACGACGGGGGATGGGGATACTACGGTATGTCCACCCCGGAAGAAACGGCGTATGCGTTGATGGCGCTGCTCTGGTGGGATCGGCACGTGCGAGAGGTTGAGCCGATGCACATCGAAGCCGGGTGGAAATACTTGAGCACCCATTACAACACGCAATATCTGACTCCGCTCTGGCTGGGTAAATGTCTGTACACGCCGACCTATGTGGTTCGCGCGGCGATGCTGGCGGCGGTTTACGCCTACCTCCAGTGGCGGGCGCGTTAGCCCACTTGTTCTATTCTGAAAGCGTGGGCATAATAGGCGTATCGTTAGAAAGAGGTTGATTCTTCGTCTGAACGCCACTGCCTCTTTTGCCCGCTGGCGGTACTCATGCCCAAAGTCATATTTCAGGGTGGCACGCTGGTCGTCTATGGATTGGACGAAGACGCCGCGCTGTCACCGCCGTTTCATTGGATCAAAGCGCGTTGGCGCTGTGAGGCTTACCACTATCCGGCACTGACCCAGTGGTTTCGCCAGCAGAAAATCCGCAACAGCGTGCCGCGCTGGGAAAAAGTCAATTTAAGCCTGCGCGACGAACGCCAGCCGCACGATTACCAGCTTGCGGCACTCCGCGCGTGGGAGAAGGCGGATCGACGCGGCAGTATCGTTTTGCCAACCGGCGCGGGCAAAACTTTTGTCGCCATTCAAGCGATTCATCGAGCCGCGTGTTCAGCGCTGGTTATCGCCCCAACCATCGACCTGCTGCACCAGTGGTATGCCCGCCTCGTCAACGCTTTTGGTTCGGACATCGGCGTTTATTACGGCGGCGAGAAGATCGTGCAGCCGATCACTGTGAGCACCTATCACTCGGCGGGTGATCTGGTGGCGGCAATGGGCGATCATTTCAAGTTGATCATCTTCGACGAAGTGCATCATCTTCCCGCGCCAAGCTGGGGTGAAACCGCGCTGATGTCGCCCGCGCCTTATCGCATGGGGTTGACCGCAACTTACCCTGAGGCGCACGAACAGACCGACGGACGCTGGCGGGTGGACGAGTTGATCGGCGCGATTGTCTACCAGCTTCGTATTGACGATCTGGTGGGCGAACGGCTGGCGGAATACCGCACCGAGC
>DATGQJ010000424.1:0-3344 GCA_035304265.1 Oceanobacillus sp. | reverse complement strand
ATTTGCTTGATGACCACGTCCAACGGCTTGCTGGTTTCGGCGTTGCGAATCGACAGTAACCGAGCTTCGATGTTGCGGATGCGCTGAAGTTCGCTGCGCAACTGCTGCTCGATTTCGGCTTTCTTCAACAGCAGCATCCCCTGCATTTCGTCGGTAGAGACATTGTCGCTCAACAGCCGTTGAATCTGGTCGAGCGACAGTCCCAACTCCTTGAGCGCGAGGATGCGGTTGAGCCGGGGCAACTGCTCGGCGCTGTAGTAGCGGTAGCCTGTGGTCGGGTCGATGCGGATGGGCTTCAACAAGCCGATCTCGTCGTAGTAGCGCAGCAGACGTTTGGACACCTGCGCCAGTTGTGAAAACTCGCCTACCGTGAACATGAGCATTCCTTCTCAACGATGTCCTTATGGTAGACGTTTCCGTTACGTGAACCTCAAGGGCTTCTCATGATTCTTTTATTTTGTGCGCGGACATGTCAGACTGCCTTTCCGCACATGGTATACTCCAAGCGAACAACAATTCTCAGGGGATGACGGAGCAGGAATGGCAACCAACTCTCGTATTAAGGCAGTCGAACGTGCCACCAATCGATCATGGGATGAGTGGTTGCAGTTCATGGACGGCATTGGAGCCAAGAATCTTAATCATCACGAAATTGCGACCAAGGTATTGGAAGAACTTGAGGGGAAGGTTGATAATCTCGGCTGGTGGGCGCAATCTGTGACCGTCGCATATGAGCAGTATATTGGACGACGGATACCGGGGCAGCGCCCCGACGGAACGTTTCAAACCAGTGTCAGTAAATCCACAAAACTCGGCATGAAGGCACTTATGGATCAATGGGTCACTTTTGCCGATGGAGATCAAGAGGTGCGTGCGTTGATTGCTGCCGATGCACGGGTAAGCGGTACGGAAAAGCGTATCACGTGGCGAACCAAGGCGCGTGACGGATCGGAAATCCGAGTCACCAGTGAACCGAAAAAGGATGGCACAGCGTCGATCATTGCGGTTCAGATGGGTTTGCAGACGAATGAACTCAATATTGAGGCGCAATCAAAATGGTCGTCGATATTGCAGCGATTTTTAGCGGGTCTTTAACCTTCGACACACATGGCGCGTTTGCGTTTTAATCGACACAAACGCGCCATTGGATGAATGAACTACTTCACCGATTTGAGAAAGCTCAACACCGCCTGATTGAATTCGGCTGGCTTTTCCATGTTGGGCACGTGTGCAGCATCCGGGATGATGACCTTCTTTGCACGCTTCACCTCACTCACCATCACGTCCGCCGCTCGTAGAATTTCGGGGTGATCGAGCGCCCCCACGATCACCAGCATGGGCACTTCAATCGCGGACAAACGTTCAATGGCAGGCGGCGTGAGCGGATTGACGGGCTGCATATCCAACGCCATCGTCCCGCTGCTCACGGGTATCCAGTTCATCTCTGCCGCCCGCTGACGAACATTCGGATCAACCTGTTCCGGCTGGCGAAACATGCCATCCACCCAGATGCGGATTTGCAACTCCGAAGCGCGTTTGAGATCGCCCTGCTGCATTGCGCCGATCATCTCCATCAGATCGGGTGGCGGTTCGCCTCGCATTTCAAAGCCGTCGGGGACGGCACTGACCGCAATCAGCGACATCACCATCTCAGGATGTTCGAGTGTGAAATCAATTGCCGTCGCCCCACCCATCGAGCAGCCAAGCAAATGCGCTCGCTCAACGCCCAGATGCTTGAGCAGACGATACAACTCGTCACGCCGCGAGACGGGCGCGGTGGCTTTATCCGATTTGCCGTAACCGCGCATGTCATAGCGGATGACGCGATAATGCTGCGCGAACGCCTCCCATTGCGCATCCCACATGCCGCTGTCCACGAATCCGGCGTGGCACAGCACTAACGTTTCGCCTTCGCCTGCTGTCTCGTAGTAGACGCCGTCCATTTCCACGTAGCCTGTTTGAGTCATGCTTGCTCTCCATGTTTGCCCATACTTTCATGGTAAACTGGCTTGGATGACAACCTGTGTCACCCAAAATGAGCGAACACCCTAGTACGAGTTATGTACTTTGATGTCGAGATTGCCCTTCTCCCCGCTTGCGTGGGAGAAGGGGCTGGGGGATGAGGGGGCGAGTGCAACACGCTCTATAGTCATAAGGTGAAGCAAAGATGCGGGCGGATCGGTTGTTGGCAATCGTGCTCTTGCTGCAAGCGCGAGGTAAAACCACGGCGCAGGCACTCGCGGACGAACTCGAAGTCTCGCGGCGCACCATTTTGCGCGACGTGGATGCGCTTTCGGCGGCGGGGATTCCGATCTATGCCGAAGGGGGACATGGCGGCGGTATCGCGCTCGATGAAAATTACCGGACGACGCTTACCGGGCTGCAAGAGGCGGAAGTGCGCAGTCTGTTCGTCTCCACCAACACAAAGCTGCTGCGCGAGATCGGGCTTGGCGAGGCGGCGGAACGCTCGCTGCTGAAGTTGTTCGCCGCCCTGCCCGCCCGTTACCAACCCTCGGTTGATCACATTCGTCAGCGCATTCATATCGACCCGATGTGGTGGTGGCAGGATTCACAGCCAATGCCCTTCTGGACAGAGCTTCAACGGGCGGTTTACGAAGATCGTCCGATTCGCGCCGTGTATGAGCGTTATGACAATGAGATCGTCGAGCGCGAATTAGAGCCGTACAGCCTCGTCAACAAGAGCAGTTTCTGGTATCTGCTTGCCAAACGGGAAGGTGAACTCAGAACCTACCGCGTATCACGCTTTCGGCATATCAGCGTACTCGATAGCCATTTTCAACGCGATCCAGACTTCGATCTGGAAACCTACTGGCAGGAGCACGTCGAAGAATTCAGAGATAATTTGGCAGAATACCGGTTTACGTTGCGGGTGCATCCTGATCGTCTCGGCTTCGTGCAATGGCTTGTTCCCGGACGCTGCGAAATCCTCGAAACACCCGACGATGGTTGGGTTACGGTGCGTTTGCATCTGGAATCGGTGGAATTGGCGAAAATGCTGGTGTTCGGGTTGAGCGCACAGGGGGAAGTTGTAGAGCCAGCGGAATTACAAGAAGCGGTATTGAATAACGCGAGAGCGATTCTAGATAATTCAAAGCACGACACTTAATGTTCTGCTCTCTACCTCTGCAAGACGACAGAGCAACCATTTGTTTCACCGTATAGCAAGGTATCATCGATCCTAAGGGTCAGATTAGCGCTGTTCATCACGTCAATTTAGTGGAATTGGGTGATGGGGAATTCACCGGAGTCCGGTACAATACCGCCATCACTTTCGTATGAATTCAGGAGCCTATACATGGCAAAAGAATATGATGTCGTGGTCG
>DATGQJ010000423.1:0-5316 GCA_035304265.1 Oceanobacillus sp. | reverse complement strand
TCGCCATCGCGGAAGATCGTCAGCGTATCCGCGATTTCCTCCACCTCGCTCATGCGGTGTGAGATGAAAATCACTGAACGTCCTTCATCACGCATCCGCCGGATCACCTGAAAGACCAGTTTCACGTCATGCACCGAGAGCGCCGACGTGCCTTCGTCCAGAATCAGCACCTGCGGATTACGGGAAAGCGCTTTTGCGATCTCGACAAGCTGGCGCTGCGCCAGTGGTAACTCACTGATATAAGCATGAGGATCAAGATGCTCAAAACCGAGATCGGCGAAAAACTGCTCGGTTTTCCGCGCCAGTGTCTTGCGGTTGATGATGCCGAGTCGATTGCGGGGCGGGTCGGCGATGAAGATATTTTCGGCAACGGTAAGCTGCGGCATCAACGACAATTCCTGAAAAACCGGAACGATGCCCTGTTTCGTCGCGTCCGCTGGCGAATGAATCGTCGAAGGCTGCCCGTTGATCTTGATCGTACCTGAATCCGGGATCACCACGCCCGCGAAGATTTTAATCAGCGTGCTTTTGCCCGCGCCATTTTCTCCGATCAAGGCATGAATGCTGCCCGGTTGACAGCGAAACGACGCCTGATTGAGCGCAATCGTGCTGCCAAAGTGTTTGCTTACGTCCAGCGCCTCAATTGCGGGCGTGTCGTCAGCCATGACCTGTCCTCCTGTGAAGCAGATGGGAGATGCCGGGTAGGTACCCCTACCCGGCAGGAACGACGTTTACTCTACTTCAATCGCGAGGATTTCTTCCGGATCGAGGTTCACACCGCACTCCGGAATCTTGATCGGGGTGAAGAAATCGTCCGGCAATTCTTCAAAGTAGTGGACGCCTTCTTCAATATCTTCACTGGTCACCAGCGGCAGCGGCATGGCGATGCTGCGGGGCAGTTCGCGTCCTTGCAGCAGTTCTAGCGCAGCCTGCATTGCGACGGCAACCATACCCGGCGTCTGTCCTACCGAAATGCCGACCAAGCCCTCATCCTGACGTTCGGCAAGGGCGCGACGGAAGCCGTTTTCTGCTTCGCCTGCCATCGGCACCAGCGCGTAACCGGCATCGTCAAACGCCTGAATCACGCCGGGACCGCCGCCCTGAATCCACACACCGTCGATTTCAGGCTGGGTTGCAAGGAAGTCCGCCATCACCTGCTGGGCGACACCGCTGCCCCACATGCCTTCGAGTTCGGCGATAACGGTGATGTCGGGATATTGCTCAAAGACTTCTTTCGCGCCGGTGTTGCGGTCAGTGTCAACGCTGGTTCCCGGCACGCCGTTCACCATCACCACGTTGCCTTCACCGCCCATACGCTCAACGAGGTCTTCCGCCATCACGCGCCCGAACTCGACCTGATCCTCATTGACCAGCACGGCTTCCGGCGCGGTCACGATGTTGTCGAAGGAAACGACGATGATTCCCGCATCTGCTGCGCGGCGGATCACCGCGTCAAAGCCCGTCGGCGTCGCGGCGTTGAGAATAATCGCGTCCACGCCGAGCGCGATCATGTTGTCCATCGCGGCGATTTGCGCTTCCACGTCTTCACCCGTGCTGACCACGATCAATTCATCAATCAGCGGTGCAACCTCAGGCGTCGCTGCCCACGCTTGCGCCATCTGGATCATCTGCGTGCGCCATGCGTTGCCGATGAATGAATTGCTCAAGCCAATCGTATACGGCGGCTCGACGGCGGGAAAGCTCACGGTAGTGTCATTATCGGGCGCTGGACGGAAGCAGGCTTCCGGGTCGTATTGAACTTCTTCCTCCATCGCCGGTTCTTCAGTCGCGTCTTGGGCGAATACAGGAAGCACGAAAGCGAGGGCAAAAACGAGAAGGAGCAGACTAAAGCGAGTAAGGCGTTTCATAGTATTCACTCCTAATGACGTAATTTAGAGAACAAAAGTTGTGCAAGTTTGTTGCAGGTGTTTTTTACATCATAGCTCCTTTCACCAAGAATTTCATTCAATTGGGGTCGCACCAGAGGAATATGGCGTAGGATTTATTTCCGACCAAATCAGCATGATGTGATCTTTCAGGAGTTGTGGCGCGTTTTCCACATCGTGATTTCGCAGCGCATCAATAATCGGTTGGTGTCGCCTGCCCACCTCGATTAAATTCGGGTAGTGCCATGGATGCGACTGTACAACGAACCGCTGTATCTGGCTGGACAGCGGCAGCCATGCCCGCAGCAATGCAGTGCTGCCCGACCACTCGCAGATCATGCGGTGAAACTGCATATCATGTTCTGCGAGCGTCAGAATGTCACTCTGCGCCCCGGCATCTGCCATCTTTTCGACCAGCATCTGCAATTCATCACATTGCTCGGACGAGATATGCTGAGCCGTTCGACTGATTGCAAATCCTTCGATAACGCTGCGAATGTAGAATAGCTCATAAACTTCATGGGTGGAAACGTTGGTAACAAAAGTGGCGCTCCGTGCGCGGCGCTCTACCAAGCCCTCATGTTCCAGCCGTTGCAGCGCCTCACGGACAGGTCCCTGACTGGTTCCCATCTGCGCGGCGATCTCAAGCTCAACCAATTTATGCCCCGGTGGTAAACCGGAACGAATAATGGCATTGCGTAAATGCTCGTACACCTGATCGCCCAGTGAGCCGAGCCTCGCTTTTTTCTGAGATGGCTTGATATTCATTATTGCACGGTTGAAACAATGCCAATAGATTAAACAATTGATTATTGATAATTGATAGTAAGCCAAGCTATAAAGAAAGTCAATATTGTCCGATTTGTTGACAATCTTGGGATGAGGGCTTATCATCAATTATCAATAATCAATGTATTCAAAATACTGATGGCGAAATTTATTCTAAGGGTGTTTACCATCCCTACTCTAATGCTTTTTTTGCCTCAACCATTTGTGACATTCATCAGGCGAGCGACGGCACCGTCTCGCGTCCACACCACGACTCTTCTTGAATTCAACGTAATCGTGAATGCTGCCCATCTTCTTGACACTGCTGCAAAGTATAGTTTTGCACAGTCGAGATACCGGGTTACATTAGTGCGCACCGCCTCTCTTCCGTAATCACCAGCAAAGGAGGACTGTTATCGAGTGAATGCAGTAAGAATCAGTACAAGTGGAAGCGTTTCCATAAGTTCCACTACACCAATTTGCTTACCATTTGAAAAGAATGTATTAAGGAGCAAAACATTATGAGCAAAAGGACAATGAGCCGCCGCAATTTCCTTCGCGCCGCCACTGGCGCAGGTGCCGGGCTTTTTGCTGCCGGTACCGGGTTGCAAAGCGTGCTCGCGCAGGACCCGACCCCGCTCCCGCTGCCCGAAGGCGTTGAGGGTACGCTGACCGTCATTCATCGAACTGAATATTTTGAAGTTGTCCAAGATATGTTCCGCGCTTCGGTGGAGCAATTTGCCGAGGATCGGGGCATCAACCTCGATATTTCGACGGCAAATCCCGAAGTATTCGGCGATTTCATTGCCAAGATGGTCGCTGCTGTTCAGGCTGGCAATCCGCCCGACCTGAGCTACAACCAGCTCAGCATCCCGCTGATGTACTCACAGGACATCCTCGAGGATGTGACCGATGTGGTTGAAGAAGCCATCAGCCGCTATGGAAACGTGGTACCAGCCATCGCCGAATTCAACGCAAAAATTGATGGACGCTGGTGGGCAGTGCCGTTCATGAGCGTCACTGGCGCGTGGTTTGCCCGCAAGGATGTCTTTGAAGCTGCCGGAATTGACGTGTATTCGCTCGAAACGTGGGACGATCACCGGGATGCGGCGCTTGCTGCCTCCGACCCCGATAACCAGATGTGGGGCTGGGGCTTCACCATCAACCGGAGCGGTGACGCGCACGGCTTGATCGACAGCGTCATCAAGGCTTTTGGCGGCACTATCAGCGATGAGACCGGATTAGTGGTGAACTTCAACTCACCGCAAACCGTCGAAGCCGTCGCGTGGCTGGCGGACATCTACACCAATGAGATGTACCGACCAATGCTGCCACCCGGCGTCGAAAGCTGGACCGATACGGGCAACAACGAGGCATATCTGGCGGGTACGATTGCCATGACCCTCAATCAGCCCAGCGTGTACGGCGCGGCAAAAGCCAACGATCCGGAACTGTACGCGAATACGGCAGTGCTGCGCGGACCCGTATGGCAGGATGGAACCCGACGAGAAGCAGGCTCAAACGGCTGGTTCACGATTTTCAAGGGTGCAAAGAACGTCGATCTGGCAAAGGAACTGATCCTGACGCTGCTCGATCCGGCGAACATCACCCCGATGGCGCAGGAGGGTGGTGGTCTCTTCCTGCCCGCCTATGCCGATCTGTGGACAGACGAGCTGATGGCAGTTGACCCGAACTTCCAGGTCTTCCGCGACATTATGTTCAACCCGGAAATCTACTACGGCATATCCCACCCGGCGCTGCCTAGCCCGCTACACGACGCGGTGAATGGGCAGGCGCTGTTGAGCCAGATGATGGCAAACGTCGTCAGCGGCGGCATGTCGCCTGAGGAAGCCGTCGAGGACACGCACAACCGCATCGTGCAAATCTGGGAAGAGGGCGGCGTTCCGCAATCGTAAGGGTATATAAATAACACTGAAAGGGCGGCTTCTGGTCGCCCTTTCAGGCGTTTAATAGAGTCTTAAGAAGAGGGCGCTTATGGATGAACAGATCCGGCTGAGACCTTTAGTACAGGGGTATCCACCCGCCAAAGTGACACGCCCAAGACGCATTGACGCGATTCTGGGAAGAGACTGGAGGGTGGCGATTCCATTCGTTCTTCCCATTGTCATCATCATGGCCGGGCTTATCCTGTGGCCCTTTATCAACGCCATTCTGGTGAGCATGACCACCCGCAACGTGATCACCCGAACCGATCAATTTGTCGGGTTGGACAACTACGCGCGGCTGCTACAGGACATTGATTTCCGTACTGCCGTCTCCAATACCTTTCGCTTCACATTTTTCTCGGTAGCCATCAAGTTCGTGGTCGGCATGGGGATAGCCCTGCTGCTGCACAGCCGCCTGCCGCTCCGTAACGTGCTGACCGGACTGATGCTCCTGCCCTGGATTGTACCGGAGGTGGTGACGGCGCTCACCTTCCTCAGCATTTACCATCCTATCTTTGGCGGATTGAACCCGATCTTGATGGGGCTAGGACTTATAGATCGTCCGGTGGCATGGTTGACCGAATATGCGATGCCAAGCGTGATCGCGGTCAATGTGTGGAAGGGTATCCCCTTTTACACCATTTTGCTGCTGGCTGGTCTGAAGGCAATTGACCGTGAGCAGTACGAAGCCGCCGAAGTCGATGGCGCAAGCAGTA
>DATGQJ010000422.1:0-6449 GCA_035304265.1 Oceanobacillus sp. | reverse complement strand
CTTCGGTGTGGGCGATTTGATCCTCGATGTTCACCGTGACCCGATGATGATCAATCTTCAACCAGTTGGGGTTGGTGAACACGCCGCCGATGGGACGGATACAGTTGGGGGCGACAGGACAGGTTTCTTCAGGGTTACAATCTGGTGGCGGGGGGCAGATGAGGTCCTGCGCCATAGCGGATACCGTTCCAAAAACCATCAAAATCAAGAGTGCCAAAAATCCGATGCGTTTCATAGCGTGTGAGCCTCCGTCATTTATCTGTTATGCCTAAGACGACGGCTGCTCAAAATTAGTTCCACCTCTGTTTGCTGGATATACTCTATGCTCCACGAAGATTTCAAAGGAGACGGGCGATGAATCAGGATTTCTACCACCGCGAACGGCAGGTCAAGCAGTACGAGGAACGGCAGAGAGCAAAGGCAGAAAAACACCAGACGCTGGAAACCGTTCAGATAGAACAGAACGCAGCGCTGGATGGCATCGAATCGCCGGTGGGAGAGAAACAAAATGCCGGACAAGGTGTCCTCGCCCGGCTGAAGAAAGCGATCTTCGGGAAGTAATCAATACGGAATCTGCACGACGATCAAGACCGTATTGCCGATTTGAACACGGCTGCCGTGTTTCAACAGCACTGGCTTGTTCGGTTCAATCATGATGCTGTCTACGCACGTGCCATTGCTGCTGTTCAAATCTTCAATGTACAGGCTGTAGTGTTTTGAGTTCTTATCTCGTTTTAGCTTGAAGCGACAGTGTTTCAAGCTGATGAATTCATCGTGCTTGATCCAGATGTTGGTGTTGCGCGAACGTCCCAGTATATCGTCGTCCAACACGGGAATCGGCAGCACATCCCTGAGTGTTTCAAATGCCAGCAGATAGCGCACCCCGATACCCTTAGTGGGATTTGAGTTCACGCTGTCCAAATCTTTCGTGAGCAGATTGGTCATGCGCATGGGGTGCAGGAAGATGGTCGGAAGTTCGTGTGCCGTCGTTGCCCGCGTCCGCTCGATGTCACGCTCTTCGGCAAATCCTGTCGTGCCACGCATATCGGGCTTACTGAACAGTGCCGGGGTATTGATCGGCGTCGCAGTGATGTCCTGAACCCCATGCACCGTCACGGTTCCACCCTCTACTTTTTCGATGCGGTTTGTGACGGATACGTGCTGCTTGCGGGTTGCTTCGCGGGCATACTTCAGCCCTGCGGGAGAAAGTTCGTAAGTGGAGTCACCTACGTCTCCAAGGAAGCCGATAGTGAGTAATTGTTTGAATGCTTCTTCACTTCTTTTGGCATCGGTCAGGTGGCACGCTTCGCGAATCGCTTGTTTAGTACGCGCGACGCGACTTTTGGTTCCCAACAAGTAGGTGACGATTTCGTGCGCATCCGGGCTAAGTTGTGTTTGTGTCATGCTGACCGCCTTATTCTGCGTTTTTAACGGTTAAAACAAACCGTCTACTAACGCAATGTATACTAATATTCAACAGAATAGCACAGTAGGTAGTATGGGAGAAATGATTTGATGTGAAAAACGTATGAATATCGTTGATTATCTCACCTAGACCTCAATGCTTTTATGCTTATGATTAATGCATCTCAGTTATGCTAAGATGCAAATAACCTACAGATTGAATGGAGAGACGGGGTATGATTGACGCCCATGCCCGGATGGAACAGTTCCGTAATCAGATTCAAGAAAAAATCATGAAATCGCTCACGGAGTTCTCTGAGGGGAAACTCAGCCGGGAACAATTCCACGCGATTTACGAACACTACGATGTGCAACTTAAAATGGCGGAGCAGGCGCTTCAGGCTGGCAAAGCCGAAAATATTGGTGCCGCACAGGGACAAACCTTTGCTGTCCGACAGGCGCACATGGGCAAAGCCATTGGTTTGCTCATTTACCATAATAAAAGCGGGCTGCTGCTGGACACTCTCGGACATTTCGACATCCCCACTGAGCGAATTTCGCCCATTCTCAACGATTTTTCGATGATGATGGAAGCGCGGGTGATGGTGGATCGTCGGGTCGAGAAGATGGCGGAAAAACAATGGTTGTTGCTTGCCGCCGGACGCTACACCACCATCGTGACGCTTTTCCAGAACGAGCCGTCGCAGGAACAGGTGCGCGAGATCGAACGTCTGCATCACGACTTCGAGGTTGCCAACGAGGTTCACCTGTCCGCGCCGTCGGTTGATTCGTCGCGTCTCGCATACCCGTTTCTGGTCTTTATCCAACAAAGGTTCTCGCCGCGACCTAAAGCGTAAGCCAACTATCTTAATGTCGTGAGGTTCCGATTCGTCACGAAACTGATTTGAAATGAGGAGAAAGCAGGCGCATGGCATCAACGTGGATGCTCGTCGAAGATGAACCGGCTTTATGCGAAATCCTTTCAACCCTCCTTGAATTGTGGGGACACGACGTGGTTGCCTTCCAAACTGGAGAAGATGCCGTCAATTGGCTGCAAGAAGTCGATCAGATGGAACAAGAGGATTTGCCCGAACTGGCATTGATCGACATTCGCCTGCCCGGAAAAGTTGATGGAATCGAGATTTGCAAACAGCTTCGGAGCAATCCCTTGCTGTGCCACATTCCGGTTATCCTGACGACAGCCTTCATGTTGACTGATGCGCAGGAAGCCCAGATCATGGTGGATACGCAGGCTGACTTGCTGCTCCACAAACCGCTGCCGAATGCCGCACAATTTCACAAGCTGCTGGACGATGTGATCCTCCGCAAGCGTGTGACCTAGTGGAACCTGTGGGAACCTCTGAACGTCTTGAAGGTAATTGTTCAGGAGAAAGGTTCCCACAACCATGTCTAAATGGCTTACCCTGATCTGTCTTGTCGTCTTTTTGATTGTTTTGTCCGCTTGCTCGGATGCCAATCACGTACTATTGGAAGCTGATCAAGAGGCGAGTGGCGTACAAGCAATATCCAGCACTTTCGTAGCGGCGTCACCCTTAGCCGAGGGCATTCCCCCAACGCCGCCGGATATGTTCTTCGAGGATTACGGAACCAACTTATTCGTGAACGCAGAGGATGATCCACTCAGTACGTTTGCAATGGATGTGGACACTGCCTCGTACACGCTGACACGCAGTTACCTGACCGGGCAGGATCAACTCCCCCCCCTGATGCGATTCGCCCCGAAGAATTCATCAACTACTTCGACGCAGGCTATGAAAGCCCCGAAGATGCTGCCTTTGACATCCATCTCGACGCTGCGCCATCACCCTTCGGCGATAACCTGACGATGCTTCGCGTTGGTGTACAGGGACGCTATATTGATCCGGAGGAGCGTGACCCTGCGCTGCTGATCTTCGTGATTGACGTATCCGGCAGTATGGCTATGGAAAATCGGCTCGGCTTGGTCAAGGAATCGCTTGAACTTCTTGTCGGTGAACTACGCGAAGATGATCGCGTTGGCATTGTGGTCTATTCGGATAACAGTCGCGTGATTCTTGAACCTACTCCTGCTAGTGAGGCGCGGACGATCCTGAACGCCATCAATCAGCTACAAACCGAAGGCAGCACCAACGCCGAAGCCGGGCTTGTGCTCGGATATGAGATGGCGGAGCGCCACATGCGTGAAGGGGAGATCACTCGAATCGTGCTGTGCAGTGATGGCGTTGCCAACGTCGGCGCGACGGGACCCGACGCAATTCTCGCCACTATCCGCGAGAATGCTGCACGCGACATTGTGCTGAGTGCCATTGGCTTCGGCATGGGCAATTACAACGACATCCTCATGGAACAGCTTGCGAACGACGGCGACGGTAATTACTACTACGTCGATAATCTGCGAGAGGCGAGGCGGGTTTTCGTCCATAACCTCACAAGTACGCTGCAAGTTCTCGGTTACGATGCGCGGATTCAGGTTGAATTCAATCCGGATGTAGTAGAGCGCTATCGGCTGATTGGCTACGAGAATCGCGCGATTGCCGATGAGGATTTTCGTGATGACACTGTGGACGCAGGCGAAGTTGGCGCTGGGCACAGCGTCACCGCACTCTATGAGTTGGCGCTGATGGAGGACTTCGATTCATCTGCTGACCTCGCAAACGTCTATGTCCGCTATGAAGATGCCGACACGCGCGAAACGACGGAATTGACCGAAGCTATCAGCGTTGATGCGATACTTGAGACGATTGATAATGCTTCTGCGCATTTTCGCCTTCAGGCAGCAGCGGGTGAATTTAGCGAACTGCTGCGCGAAAGTATCTATGCGGAAGGCGGTAGTTTCGGTGAGGTGCGTGCGTTACTGGAGCCTCTTGAAGATGAACTACCCGGCGATGCTCAGGTTGCCGAGTTGATCGAACTGGTACGGATGGCTTCTCGCTTCACAGATCGCTGATTAAACATCGTCGGGGCTTGGAGCCGTCAAGCCCCGACACATTCACCCCGCTTGTAACATCTCTGAAACAAAACAAACCATCTTATAACTGAACACATGTTCTATTCTATTCGACAAGCGCCCCCATCTATGAGAGAATGAAATCAGCAGCGTAGTCTGTTTCAACAACGGGTGATGCAAGTTCCCATTCACTGACCAACCTTCTGTGCGTTCCTTCCGCGTTCACGACGCGGACTTGCAACCCTACAGTCCCACTTGAAAGGAGTTGCAGGTGTGTTATCGGAGTCCTCAATCAAGTTGTTTGTTGTGATGCTGTACGTCGTCGGGCTGGCGATGGCGTTGGTGTGGTTGTCGCAGGGCGGCGCATTTGCGGCAGCGATTTCGGCATTCACGTTGACCGCTTCGCTGCTCATCTTCTGGGTACAGCATCAGGATCAGGAATAGCAGGCATTCAATTTGCTGGAGATGAAGCAGGGGCGATGGTTTCTCGCCCCTGCTCTATTTACGTGAGTTGGTTTTAGCCAACCGCCTCTTCGGTTGCGGCGGGCTGTTGTGGCGTGGGTGTGCGTGTGGGGCCGCGCGTCACTGGAAGCGGCGTTGACGTAACCGGTGGGGTCGGCGTCAGTGTAGCGGTTGGCGGTACCTGGAAAATTTCTTGAGTCGGGCTAGGCAGAATTTGCTGTGTTGGCGGCGCGACTTGAGTCGGCACTTGAGTCGGCGCTTGTGATGTAGGCGCGGTTTGCGATTCCGGGAAGGTTTCGATGGTCAGTTGCAGTCCGCGAATCAAATCAGGACGTGAGGATGACATACCGGAATACGCCGGACAATTGCCGGGGATGAGGATGGTCAATCCCGGTTGCACGCTGTTCGGATTTGTGATCTGGTTGGCTTCAAGCAGGCAGTCCAGATCGACGTTGAAATAAGCGGCGATCAAATCGAGGATGTCGCGTGGTTGCAGCACGTAGATCACATCGTTGGGATCGCCACCGCCGCCCTGACCTTCAGGAAGTCCGGTCAGCGGGGGGTAGAAGCCATAGGGCGGGGCACCTTCGGGAATAATCAGGGTGTCGCCGCTGCGAAGAATGGAACTCTCGTTCAGATCGTTTGCCGCCATGATTGCAGCAACCGACACATCCAGACGCTGCCCGATCACGTCGAGCGTATCGCCGGGTCGCACGTAGATGAAAAACTCACCTCCGCCACCCTGACCCTCGAACGAGCGCGGGTTCACCACCTCGGACGCGCCGTCATAAGGGGGGCAGCTTGGGCTGATAACCAGTTGATCGCCAGCGAAGATCACGCCACTGCGGGGGAGTCCGTTCTGCTCGATCAGGCAGGCAACCTGTACGTCGTAAAATGCGCCGATCAAGTCGAGGATGTCGCCCTGCTGTACGGTATAAGTGGTATCGCCCTGTAATGGGTGGGGTGTCTCCTGCGCGATAACACTTGTCACAAGCGCCGTCCCCACCAACAGGAGCATTGCAATCAGGGCGGCACGTTTGGTCGAACCGGAAGGACGGCTCATGCGTTCTCTCCATTCGGTGCGCTGAACATAAAATCGATTGTAACACAAAGGCGCACCTGAGGATCGTGTGTTATGCTTAATTTCGTCCCCTGCAAGTTTGGGGGGCGATATACACCCGATTTCACTTTACACTGAATAGCAGGATTACTCCCACCAAGAGACTGGCATGAGACGAGGCACTATCTTCATTATTCTATTTGTTGTGATTGCAGTCGCCGTGATTGCGGCGAGCCAGTTTTTTCGTTCTCAACCGCCGCTGGAAATTCGCGTCGCTGTCAGCCCACTTGCAGAGGGATGGGTCAGGGAAGCGGTGAACTCCCTCAACGCGACAAATCCACTGGTGAATTCAACTCGCCGTGTTCATTATACCGTCGAGACGATAGATGACGTGCAGGTCTGGCTGAACGAAAGCCGACCGTGGACAGTTGAAAATCATCCGGTGGCGTGGATTCCTGCCGCTGATTTTTCGGTGCAGTTTGCCAGAGAAAATCGACTGGTTTTCGAGGTGGTTCAGCCCTCGGTTGCCCGCACGATGATGATCTGGGGCGGTTTTTCCAGTTACGTGAACCAGTT
>DATGQJ010000421.1:0-6542 GCA_035304265.1 Oceanobacillus sp. | reverse complement strand
CGGGAAGCGCAGTTCCGAGGTGGGCAGGTCGTAACGATCTTGTGTTGGCAAACCGAGTTCTTGCAAAAGCGACTGTATGGGTTTCATGAAGGTTTTCTCTTTAAAGTGTAGTGTCGAATGAACGACGAAAATAAAAGTTGTTTCACACAGGGACACGGTAGAATGCGGTTTAATAAAATAAGACGGGGTTTGCGAGAAGGGGTGAACCTCACCCCCCAACCCCCTCTCCATTGCGAGGCGAGGGTGAGGTTCGAGAAAGCGATCTCCGTCCTATTTTGTTAAACCGCATGTATCGTGTCCGGTGTTGATGTGATTTTACAAATAAACATGGAGATCGTAGGGACACGACATCGTCGTGTCCGCCGCCTGATTGACCGGAACGGACACGCAACTGCGTGTCCCTACAGCATATCCGATTTTATTTGCAAAACAGTATCAAGACCGGGCACAGCGATGTTGTGCCCCTACAGTTTTTTACACCCTTGCCCCATGCCGCGCCAACCGTTCCGCTGGTACGCCGTGTTTCTCTTGAAGGATGGTGGCGGCGCGTTCGATTTCTTGCTGGATTTGTGCCTCGGTCCAGTTGAGCGCAGCGCCGACTGCTTCCCCTAGCTGTGCCAGCACTTCGCCGTCTACTTTGCCAAGCATTCCCAAGAGCGAACGCCGCAGGATCACGTCGTCCAGATGCACGACTTTTTCGTTGGCGGCGACGAACATGATCTCACGGCGGCTGTAGTCCGGTGCGCCGCGCAGCGGTTGGTCATCGCCGGACGCGATGAACGCGGCAATCGCTTGCGCCCGCGTGCCGTAGCGGTCAAAGAGTATTTCTAGCCGTTCGGGTGATACGCCCGTTTCTGATGCCACCCGCTTGATCCACGATTCACGTTCACTTGCTTCACGCGGATAATCTTTCCCGCCGCCGATGGGCAGATTTTCGGTGGTCGTTTTTCGGGTGCGTCCCAGTGTTTTCAGCACTTTATCGGTCACTTCTTCGGAGAAAGCGCGGAAGGTCGTCCATTTGCCGCCGACCAGTGAATAGATGGGGAAGCGCAGCGTGTCATCCGGCTCGATCACCTGAATGCTGTGATCGCGACTGATCATGCCTGCAAAGTCAGCGTCGCTGTTGGGCAGGGGGCGCACACCCGAATAATGGTAGACGATCTGCTCGCGTTTCACCTGTACATCGGGCAAGGCAATGGCAAGCGAGGTGAGGAAGTAGTCAATTTCCTCGTCGGTGGCTACTGCCTGATCCGGGTCGTCAATGCGAATGTCGGACGTGCCGATCATCACCCGATCTTCCAGCGGCAGAACGACCAGCAGGCGACCATCCTTGTTCTCGAAGTAGAGCACGTGACCGCCGAGCAGCTTGAGCAGTTCGGGATGATCGACGATGATGTGCGAGCCTTTGGTGCCGCCGATCATGCGGGTGTCGTGCTTCATGCGACGATTGACGAAATCGATCCATGCGCCCGCCGCATTGACCACGATGCGCGGCTTGACCTCAAAGGATTCGTCGGAAACTTCGTCGCGCAGTTGAACGGTATCGCCATTCGCGTCAACCACGCTCACGTAGGTGAGGGCATGGGCATCATTGGATGAGGCTTCGGCGTCCAGCGTCACCTCGACGCCAATGCGCTCGGTGTAGGGCATGAGCGCGTCGTAGTAAACGCCCGCGCCGATGATCTTCGGGTTGATGCCGGGATGTTTTTTCAGCGCCTCATCACGCGAGAGCATCCGGTGGGTGGGCGTCATGCGCATCTTGCGGGTGAACCAATCGTACAGGGTTAGACCGATCTTGATGACAATCGCGCCGCGCTCACTGGGGCGTTTAAGCAAGCCAAGAAATTTGAGCGGCGCGTTCAATATGCCGGAGAAACGACTGTAGATCGGCACGGTGAAGGGAATCGGGCGGACGGCGTGAGGCGCGTTTTTCAGCAAACGGTTGCGTTCGATCAGCGATTCGCGCACCAGCCGAAACTCACCGTTTTCCAGATAACGCAGCCCGCCGTGCGCAAGGCGGGTCGAGGCGGCGCTGGCTCCGGCGCACAGGTCGGAGCGGTCAATCATCAACACGCTAACGCCTTGCAGCGCCAGATCGCGGAACGTGCCAATGCCGTTGATGCCCGCGCCGATGATCAGTACGTCAACCTCAGGTTGCTGTCGGTACTTCTGGATGATTTCGCTGCGTTCCATAACCTACTCTCGCTCATTCGTCACCATAATTCCATTGTACCAAGCAGGCGTGAATTCAGGCACGTTTTGGGGATAGTAGGTGACATTTGTCGCGTGGTTGTTGACAACCATAACCTTCCATTTCTATAATACTGTTGCAACTGGTCAGACCTCTTACCAATGGAAGCCTATGAAACTCGAACGCCCGATTGAACACGCCGAAAACCTGCTGGTGCGCTGGATTCTCGATGGAAAATTCGCGATTGGCGAGCGCCTGCCGCCGGAACGTGAACTCGCGGAGCAGCTTGGGGTCACGCGACCAACACTGCGCGAGGCGATCCGCCATCTGGAGCAGGAAGGGTGGCTGCTGGTACGGCACGGCAAGCCGACGCTGGTGCGCGATTTCTGGCGTGAGGGCGGATTAACGGTGCTCAACCGCATCATCCAGCACGAGGGACACATCAAGCCGATTTTTATCACCAACGCGCTTGAAGTTCGCTGGTTGCTTGCGCCCACTTATACCCGTGACGCGATTGAGAACAACCCGGAGAAGATTCTGGCGCGGTTGCGCGAGATGCCGGACCCTGATGCTCCGCCCGTCGCTTACGCGACCTACGATTGGGAATTGCAACGCGACCTTACCAGCGCATCCGGCAACGTGATGTACCCGCTGATTCTGAACGGCTTTGCAGGCGTGTACGAAAAGCTGGCGTATCTCTACTTCCAGCATGAAGCGGCACGCGCCACGTCCTATGACTATTACGCCGAACTTTACGCGGCGACGATGAACAACGACAGCGCCCGCGCTTACGACCTGACGCGCGACGTGATGGAGAAAAGCATCGAACACTGGCGCAAGGCAACCGAAGGCTTAACTCGTATTCCGATAGAGGAAACCTCATGAGACGGTGGAATGGGTGGGGCTATACCAACGTCGATTATCCGCTGAAGCCGGAAGCATTGCAGTTCATCCACGAGCGGGTGGGCGAGGGGTGCAAGTCACAGGATGCGAAGCTGGCGGATGTGGTCAAGTCTCTGCCCGATTCCCGCCTGAAATCGCACCCCCTGATCACCACTGACCCGGAAGAACGGATTCGACACTCCGCAGGGCAGAGCCTGCCGGACTGGATCGCTATGCGCGGCGGGCGCTATCCCGCCTTCGTGGATGGCGTGGCATACCCGACCATGCCCGAAGAGGTGCGCGATTTGATCGCGTATTGCCGAGATACGGGAACGCATCTCATTCCCTACGGCGGCGGGACTAGCGTCGTGGGGCATTTGACGCCGCTGGCACAGGACGCGCCCGTACTCTCGGTGGACATGAGCCGGATGAGCGATCTGGTGGAGTTCGACGCCAAGAGCCAACTTGCGACCTTCCGTGCCGGAATCGCCGGACCTGACATCGAGGCGAAGCTGCGGGCGCGGGGTTACACGCTCGGTCATTACCCGCAGTCGTTCGAGTTCTCGACGCTGGGCGGTTGGGTGGCGACTCGCTCGTCCGGTCAGCAGTCGCGCTTCTACGGACGGATCGAAGGGCTGTTCGCGGGCGGCACGGTTGAGACTCCCGTTGGGACGCTTGAGCTTCCCGCGTTCCCTGCCAGCGCCGCCGGACCTGACCTGCGCGAGATGGTGCTTGGCTCGGAAGGCAGGCTCGGAATCATCACCGAGGCGGTGGTGCGGGTGTCGCGCATCCCGCAGCACGAGTCGTTCGGGGGGATCGTGTTCCCGTCCTTCGAGCAGGGAACGGAAGCGGTGCGGATGATGGCTCAGGCGAACCTGCCAGTCTCGATGCTGCGTCTGAGCAATGCCGTCGAAACCCAGACCAACCTCGCGCTTGCCGCCGGTACAGGCGTGCGCCTGCTCGAACGCTATCTCACCATGCGCGGCGTACAGGGCGAGAAGTGTATGCTGATCTACGGATTGACCGGAAGCAAGCGCGTGTGCCGCGCCACCCGTCGCGCCTTGATCGAGATTGCGCGACAGCATGGCGGCGTGTTCGTCGGCGGGGTGATGGGCAATGCATGGCGCAAGAACCGCTTCCGCAGCGCATACCTTCGCAATACGCTCTGGGATCACGGTTACGCAGTGGATACGCTGGAAACGGCGACCTCGTGGGCGAACACGCTCAAGATGATGCAGGACATCGAGCAGTCGATCCGCACGACGATGGCAGAAGCTGATCTCAAGACGCACGTGTTTAGCCATCTATCGCACGTCTATGCAACCGGATCGAGCGTGTACACCACTTACGTCTTTCCGCTGGGCGAGACGCCGGAACAGACGCTGGAACGCTGGCAGCGCACCAAAGCCGCCGCGAGTGAGGCAGTCGTCGCCAACGGTGGAACCATCAGCCACCAACACGGCGTCGGGCTGGATCATGCGCCTTATTTGCCCCGCGAGAAAGGCGAGATCGGAATGCAAACCCTGCAATCGATCATGTCGTCGTTCGACCCATCTCACATCATGAACCCCGGCAAGCTGCTGGAAGAGGTGCGTGAAGATGTTCGGTAAACGCGCGGACGTATGGGAACGTATCATTTCTACACCCGAATGGGACGTGATCGTGATCGGTGGGGGCATCACGGGTGCGGGCATTTTGCGGGAAGCGGCGCGTGCCGGACTGCGGGTGCTGCTGGTCGAGCAGCGTGACTTCGCATGGGGCACGTCCAGCCGTTCGTCCAAGATGGTACACGGCGGGCTGCGCTATCTAAAGCAGGGGCAGATCAGCGTGACGCTGCAATCGGTACGCGAACGCCAGAATTTGCTGGCAGAAGGTGAAGGGTTGGTCACGCGGCTTGGCTTCCTGATGCCGATGTACGAGGGCGAACGCAAGCTGCCATACCGGATCGGGCTGTCGATCTATGACCTGATGGCGATGCATTGGGGACACCGCCAGTACACCCGCGAAGAGTTCGCCATGCTTGCGCCGCGCATCAGCCGGGAAGGGCTGGAAGGCGGTTTCTATTTCGAGGATGCGCAGACCGACGATGCGCGTCTGGTGCTGCGGCTGCTTCAAGAGGCGATTGGCGACGGCGGCGTAGCGATCAACTATGTTCGAGCGGAAGGTTTGCTCAAGAACGAGGACGGCGTGTGCGGTGTGACCCTGCGCGACGCCGAGAGCGATCAAACGGTGGATGCCTATGCCCGTGTGGTCATCAACGCGACGGGCGCATGGGTGGACAAACTGCGCGGGGAAGTCGGTGGCGAGAAGCACATTCGTCCATTGCGGGGCAGCCACCTGATCTTCCCGTCGTGGCGCTTTCCGGTGGCGCAGGCGGTCAGTTTTCCGCACCCGCACGATGGGCGTCCGGTGTTCGCCTTCCCGTGGGAAGGGGTGACGCTGGTCGGAACCACCGACGTTGACCACGACGGCGACCTGAACGCCGAGCCGCGCATCAGCGGGGAAGAAGTGGCGTACCTGCTGGCGGCGTGTAACACCCAGTTCCCGGCGCTGGATTTGACAATCAACGACATCCTTTCGACGTATGCGGGCGTTCGTCCGGTCATCGGGACGGGCAAAGCCGATCCGTCTAAAGAGTCGCGCGATCACATCGTCTGGTTGGAAGACGGCTTGTTGAGCGTGACCGGGGGCAAGCTGACGACCTTCCGCGTGATCGCGCTGGATGCGCTGAAAGCGGCGCAATCCCTGCTGGACGGTGTCGAGTTCAATGACGATGCGCCCGTGTTCGAGCCGGTTGAGGACGATCTGGAAACCGACATCCTGAACGAAGCCGAGCGAACCCGCCTGCTTGGACGTTACGGCGCACGTGCCGCCGATCTGGTGTGCATGGCTCAGGACGATGAACTGTCTCCTGTGCCGACCACGCGGACGCTGTGGTCGGAACTGCGCTGGGCGGCGCGTCACGAAGCCGTCGTGCATCTGGATGACCTGCTGCTGCGGCGCACCCGGCTCGGACTACTTTTGCCAGAGGGCGGCTTGCAGCATATCGAGCGCATCCGGCAGTTATGCCAGCCTGAACTCGGTTGGAGCGACCAGCGCTGGGATGACGAGATCGCCCGCTACCGGACGCTGTGGCAATCGCACTACAGCCTTCCCCCGCGCGGCAGCATTCCCGACTGGCGCATCTATGCAGGCAGCGAGACGGAGACGGCGAAGGGTGGCATTCGCTGGTCGCTGGTGCTGGCGGCGGTGTTGTTGCTGATCGGGCTGCTGTGGCTGCGCAGCAGTACCAAGAAGGTGGCAACAGAATAGCCATTTATTGCCGTTGCCGAGCAAATCACGGCATTGAGAGCTTCTTGCCGTTTTTGCCGTTCTGTGATTCCTCTGATTTCAGGTAGAGGAAGGGACACTTTTCCCATTGAGTTTAACGTCGGAGGCTGGAAGCCATCCGGCTAGCAAAATCAACCCG
>DATGQJ010000420.1:0-2514 GCA_035304265.1 Oceanobacillus sp. | reverse complement strand
AAGGGGCGAGTCGCTTTAATTTTCGCCCATGCTTCGCCCGGTTTCATCCCTGTGCTGACGAGATAAGCCGCGAGCATGGTTGGCGCTCGTCCAACGCCTTCCCAGCAATGGATGTAGACCTTTCGCCCCGCATCCAGTTCCCCCTGAATGAAGGATACGCCTTTTCGCAGGTTTGCCAGCGTTGGTGCGTGGTTGTCCACTGTTGGCAGGTAACAGTAGAACTCCGGCGCGTAGCCTTCTTTTTGCTCGCCATACTCGCCGCGCATGTTCACGACAGCCGAAATCCCGCGCTGGCGTAACCGCCGTAATCCCCGCCGATCATACTGCCCGCCAAGAAATAGATCGTCAGTGACCTGACTGAAACGGCGCGTGGGAGCGCCCGTGATCATGCGCGTTAATTGATCCGATGCCTCGATCAGCGTTATCGCGACACCCTGTTTGCGAAACTGCTGCCATAAATGCAGTATTCTTTTGAAGAGATTCGGCTGGCGGACATCCTGTGTCGTGGCAATGACTTCGGGAATGTCAGGATGGTGGAGTTCAACTTCAGGATTGGTGATTTCTGGTGGCTCCATTCACACACCTGACTGCTGCACGGCAGTTTTCGGGACAATTACTTTCAACGATTGCGGCACAACGGTAACGGTCACAGGGGTGTCTTCCATGATTTCCCCGTCGCATTCTATTGCCTGCGGGGGATCGCTGACCAGTTCGATCTCCCGCGCCTGCCAGTGCGGTAGATTGTCCACCATGCCAATCGCGTTCGCCGTGAGTGAAAGCAGCATTCCGACATCGACAGCGCGAATGATGATCACATCAAGCAGCCCATCCCCAACATCAATCGACTGCGAGAGTTTCAACCCCGGCAGACCGATATTCCCCGAATTGGCGATCATGCAGGCGATTCCCTCTTCCTCGACTTCTTGTCCATCGAGATTGAGGCGGTAAAGCGCATTCTGGGTTTTCCCCAACTGCTGAACTGCCGAGAGGATATAGGCGAGATTGCCGATCTGATTTTTGGCTTCACGCGCCGCGTTTTTCGTGATTTCCGCCCAATAGCCGATTCCAAGACGGAGCAAAAACAAGTGATCGCGTACCCGCCCCATATCGACGGTGCGAATCGTGCCGGAATCTCCACAAATCAAAGCCAGTGCTGCCACCAGATCGCCGGGAATACCAAGTTCAACCGACATCACGTTCGCCGTACCGCCGGGGAGAATTGCCAGAGGCATCTCGGTGCCACTTAAAGCATTGGCGACCTCAGCGACTGTCCCATCACCGCCGTATACAGCGATAACATCAACGTTCTGCGTAAGGGCATTCTGCGCGAAGCGATAACCATCACCCTCTTGTTTGGTCAGGGATATGTCCCAGTCGATGGCAGCATCCCGAAAGGCTTTGTTCATCGCGCCGAGAATGGGTTTATCCTGTCCGGCAGCAGGATTGACAATGACGTGGACACGTTTGAAGGACAATACATCGGGGGACGCGCTTTCAAGCGAGTCTTCGGGGTAATTCTCATCGCTGATTTCAGGTATTTGGGTCATGAACCCATCCCACTTTACGAAACGACGGGTTGTCGGGGCAAATACAAGACCTGACCAACGAAGATTTGATCGGCATTGTCGAGGCAGTTCGCCTGTGTCAGTTCGGCAATTGTGCTGTCGGTTTGCTGTGCCAGCAGCCCCATGCTGTCTCCCGGTTCGACAGTGTAGGTAATCCAACCCGGCGGTATCGGGCAATTCGGATTTGCGCCTTCAGGCAAACTGGTGATCGTGGGCGACGTACCCCCCGGATCAAGGAGAGGCGTGGGTGACGGGAAGAAAAACGGTGTGGCGGTGGCGGGTGCTACTGTAGGAGTCGGAGGTACGGTACTGAGATTACATGCCGCAAGCGCCAGCGCAATGCCAACCAACCAACAGTGTTTTTTGCCATGCATAGGCGCTTCCTCGCATTAAAAACATTGCAAAAAGCATTATATAGGAATGTGAGACCAGAGGCAACGATGCTTACCAAATTCTCAAGGAGAAGCGATTTTACTCCGGGGGTTCGGTGTGGATGGTGACACGCTGCACGTTCGGTATCTCGCCGCGCACGCGCACTTCGGCGGCTTCGGCAAGTTCATGGGCGGCTTCTACTGAAGTTTGCGCGGGCAGCGTCGCGTGCATGGTCAGCGCATAACCGTTATCGAGGGGAGAAACGCGCAAATCGTGCCAATCTGCCTTCGGAAATTGTTCTCGAAGCAACGTCAGCGCTTGCTCACTGATGCGTTGATGTTCGCCGGTAGACAGTCCATCAGACACGCTCTCTAATGCAGGTTCGATATGGGTGATGACCTCGACAAGTTCCGGTAGGTCAGCGCATACTTCCTGCTCCAGACGGCTCACCTGCTCATGTGCAGATTCAAGCGATTGACCGGACGGCACTTCGACGTGCATCTCCATCACTTTACCGTTCGGTCCGTTGGTGACGCGCACTTCATGGGTGGATAAGCCGAGTGCATCGGCGCGGGCA
>DATGQJ010000419.1:0-4112 GCA_035304265.1 Oceanobacillus sp. | reverse complement strand
GTTGGTGTTCCTTTTGAAAACGGGATGCGCTTTCATGGCGTCGATGTGATTGAGCGCGGTCAACCGTGGAGCGATCCGATTGTCCGTCGGGAAGGGGAGTCGATATGGGTACGGCTCTGGTGGTCGGTAGATCGCCCGCCCGAACTGGATTACAGTATCAACGTTCATTTGCGCAGCGAGGGGGGACAGGTCATCGGATCGTCTGACAACGCACCGCAGTTGATCTATCCGGTAGATGCGCCCGTAGAGACGAGTCGTTGGCAGCCTGATCAGTTTTACATCGAGGAGCGCCAGTTAACTCTGCCTTATCCGATGTCGAGCAGTGATGTGAACCTGTATCTTGCCGTCTATTTCTGGGAAGATGGAGCACGGGTATCTGCACCCAATGTAGACGAAACCACTTCGCTCTGGTTGAGGACGATCACAGTAAGAGCATGGTAAACCTGCCACTTTCCACTTTGCGCATTTCACTTTAGACTCAACCTTGTCGCTGACATTGATAGGTTGATCATGTTCGCCATACGCCCTTATCGCCCCGAAGACCGCCAGCAGGTGGAACGCCATTTTGCCGAAATGCTCAACTATGAGCGCGTGTTGGATAAACACACGGTTCAGGGTGAGCCGGTGGCAGCGCCTTATATGGACTGGCTATTGGTGGAATGTGCCCGAAAGCAGGGGATGATTTACGTCGCAGATAAAGCTGGCGAGGTGGTTGGATTCGTCAGTGTGTATGTTGAACATGAGCCGGACATCACCACCGCCTTCAATGAGTATCTCTATATTTGTGATTTCGTCGTGAGTGCAGCGCATCGTGGACAGGGCATTGGCAGCGCTCTGCTCGCGCAAGCTGAGGCTTATGCCCGAGAGGTCGGACAGAAGAAATTACAACTGCATGTGTTAACCAACAACGACAACGCGCTTTCGGTCTACAGGCGTTTTGGCTTAAAGCCTTACGTGATGACGATGTTGAAAGAACTGGATTAATTGAGGGAAGTGTCATGTACTGGTTTTGCGAACCGCCAAACTGGAAAGAAGAAGGCAGCACCCTTACCGTCACGACTGCGCCAAAGACCGACTTCTGGCGCAAAACGCACTCTGGTCATATCACCGACAACGGGCATTTCTATCACCAGCCGATCAACGGTGACTTTACTGCCGAAGTGAAGTTCAGCGGCGAATACCACGCCCTCTATGATCAAGCCGGGTTGATGATCCGCATTGATGCTGAAAATTGGATCAAGTGTGGTATCGAATTTCTGGATAACGCGCCGGTCATCAGCGCCGTCGTCACGCGCGATTTTTCGGATTGGTCGGTCATCGCCTTGCAGCAGAATCCGGCGTCGTTGTGGTTGCGCATGAAACGCACGGGCGACACTGTAGAAATCTATTACGCGCTCGACGGGACAAACTATGTCATGTATCGTCAGGCATACCTACCGCCTGTCGAAACCGTGAGCGTGGGCATGATGTGCTGTTCACCCACAGGCGACGGATTTACAGCCGTGTTTGAGGATTTCAAGGTTCATCATCCCTGATCGGTTCACTTCAAAGTTGCTTGCGCTGGCTCAAAATTGAACACTCGTCACCATTCCCTTCGCGTCCTCATGCCGGGCGCGTTCGATCCTGAATATCCACGTCATTTCATCCTGCGGAGAGGAGTCATCATCCGTCAGCTTGAGCTAACAAACGTTAATTTTGTTACGGAATTCATGCCACTTTCGCAGCTTTTGCCCTACGCGGCTCAGAGTACAATCAATTTAGGTGTTTTTGGAGATGTCGAGAAAACTCGTTACGTCGTGCCCAACAAGGTGTATGATGGGCTGGCAATGGGACGTGCGGTGATCACCGTAGAATCGTCCGCCATATCGGAGTTTTTTACGCCCAACCAGCATCTTGTAACCGTGCCACCGGGCGATCCGGCGGCGCTGGCGGCTGCCATTCGCGCCTTGCTCGATCATTCTGGCATTCGGTCAAGCGGGGCAGGCGCGGATAAAAGAGGCGTTTTTGCCTGAACATATCGGCGCACAGGTCGGGCAGATTGTCGAATTGATGGCTGCCCGCGTGTAAGTGGGCGTCTAATTGGACGAATTATCCCAAGGTGTGGGCAAGAAGTTCGTTGCTCGTGTAAAAACAATGTTAAATCAACTTGTAGGACAATGAGTGGAAAGGAGAAGGCGCGTTCCTCATGAACGCGCTTATTAACGGTATGAATATCCTCGTTATCGGCGGCACTCGCAACCTCGGTCACAATCTGGTACACGCACTGCTGGAATTGGGACACCACGTCACCACGTTCAATCGCGGGCGCACCCGCGATGAACTCCCAGACGACGTGGAACGCTTGCACGGAGACCGCACCGACGAAAAAGAATTAGCGCAGGCGGTCAAAGGGCGCTCGTTCGACGTTGTGGTCGATACCGCCATGTATAAAGGCGCGGAAGCAGAAGCCGTGACCAACATTTTCAGAGACCGGGTTGGACACTACATCTTCCTGAGCACCGGACAGGTGTATCTGGTGCGAGAAGGGTTGCAGCGCCCCTTTAGAGAGGATCAGTACGAAGGGCGTCTGATGCCCGCCCCGAAGCTGAATACCTACGGCTACGAAGAGTGGCAGTATGGCATGGACAAGCGGCAGGTGGAAGACCACCTGAAAGCTGCGTGGGAATCGTTCCAGTTTCCGTTTACGTCACTGCGGTTGCCGATGGTGAACAGCGAACGCGATCATTTCAAGCGACTTTATGCTTATATCCTTCGCCTGAAAGATGGTGGTCCCATCCTCGCGCCGTCCACACCCAATTACAATCTGCGCCACGTCTACGGAATGGATGTCGTCAATACAATCCTCACCCTGATCAAGACCGGTAACGGCAAAGGCAAGGCGTACAACATCTCGCAGGACGAAACCCTGTCGTTGGACGAGTTTCTGGCTTTACTGGGCGAAGTCATGGGTGTAACCGCAAATCTGGTGCGCGTGAAGCGCGACCTGCTTGAAGCAAACGGTTTTCTTCCCGATTGCTCGCCCTTCAGTGAACGTTGGATGTCCGAACTGGATAACAGCCTCAGCAAAAGCGAACTTGGCATCCGCTATACGCCGCTGCGAACCTATCTGGGGAAGATCGTCGCCTACTACAACGAAAATCCTCCACCAACTCCGGCAGGTTACAAGCGACGCCGCGCCGAACTGCTGCTGCATTCTCAGCTAGTCGAAGGGTTGCAGTCACCACAGTGATGGGTTAAGCCGCTTCTACCTGAATCTGCGTTTGCTGCCGCTGAATCGGGATCAAGAGCATAATCGCGATCAACAGCAGCACGATCCCGCCGACCATCGTTGGCACCATGCCAATCGAGTTGATGGCGGCTCCGGCGCTGATGAAGCCGATGACAAAGCCGATCCATGGCGAGGCGTTAAACCATGCCAGCGGAGCGCCGAGCATTTGCTTGGGAAAGAGATCGGTCATCAGCGCCGAGCCAACCACTATCGTCGCCGACAATTGGGTTTGCAAGGCGCTCGATGTCCAGAAGTGCCATAACTGAGAGGCGGCGATCAGCGTGATCAGACTTGCGATCATCATCAGATAACTGAGGACGATGAACGGTTTACGCCCAAACCGATCCGAGAGCCAGCCGATCAGCAAGGGCAGCGGCGTTGCCACCAACCCGCCTACCGCTCCGGTGCTTGCAATCGCCGTCGCATCAAAATTAAAGCCGTCCATAATCAGCGGTCTGCCCAGTATGATCGCGCTGTTGACGACGTGCGCGATGATGCTGGCAAAACACAGCAGCACAAAGGGGCGTGACCTGAACACAATGCTCAATGTCGAAGGGGCTTTCTCGTTCTTTGTGATTATGGGCTTCACCATCACGTCGGTCACGAACACACCAGACACAGGGATGCCGATGTAGATCAGCGCCGCCGCCGCGAACAACCCCTCAAATCCCCACCGATCCACAATTGGTCCGCTGACCAGCCCGGTAAATATACTTGCCACCGGAATACACAATCCCAGAATGCCGAAAATCCTTCCCCGTTCGTGTTCTTCGGCAAACAAGCCCGCGAGAATATAGACCGTCGTGGAGATCAAGCCACCCGCAAACCACAGTAGCGCCATCAG
>DATGQJ010000418.1:0-15398 GCA_035304265.1 Oceanobacillus sp. | reverse complement strand
ACTGTGCTCAAAAACCTCGTGTATCGCTTACGTAAGAAAATAGAACCTGAACCCAAACAGCCGCGCTACATCTTGTGGATGGAAGAGGGATACACATTCTTCCCTCAGTCGCAGAATTCGTGAAAATTGCGACTGAAATGTATAGAAAATGGCGATTTTGCGACTGGTTGTGACTGCGTTTGTGACCGATTCTATGACTTTAAACCTCTATTATATAAACGTCTATTGGGCTAGTAAATTAGAAAGGTTTGCAAATGTCTAGACTTAAATTTGCACTGCTGGAGTTTATTGGGCTATTGATTGTTGGATTATTTTGATTGTAGTGGCAATATATACTACAACACCCTCGAAAATGATATAACGATATCTGCAAATGGTACAGGGTCTTGCACTTTCAGACAAACTTATCGTACATACAGTTATCTGTGGCACTGGGCTAGCTCATGTTACTAATCTCTGAGTTCTAGGAATGAACCCATGGCAAAGCGAATCCGTCTCTTGAGTTTCGCAGGTGGGTTGATGCAGACATTGGTGGCATTGAGTATCCTGTTTCTACCTGTGTTTGTAACTTGTTATCTGAATGAATCCACTTGTCGTTACCAGTCCTACATTCAGCTTGGAGGTAACTTTTTAGGATACACATTGCTTACGCTGATGCTCTTGCTTGGCTTGTTAGTCATAGGTATTAGTTTTAGCCGGAACCTGACACTACAACATCTAGTTTTTTGGATCGCAGCAATCAGCAGCTTTGTGACGGTCATTGTGGGAAGTTGGAGTTTTGGATTTACATTTCTTCCAGGCGGGGTATTACTACTAATTACCGCAATTTACTCTGGTAAGCAACCCGCATAGTCCGCCTTGGGATGAAACATGGTAGGATGGAAATCGATTTCCACCCTACCATGTTTTGTCTATGTGTGCTTTGCTTTTGCCCTTTTGAATTCTATTCAGAAACGAACATCTTTCTAATCCGCTGCTTCTGCCTGCTTGTCATTACTCATTACAGGCAAGCCATCGGCGATCAGTTCCACGATGTCCTTGACGACGGGACCATCGGGTACGCTCGATTTCGCGGTCTCGAACATCTGCATACAGAAGGGGCAGCCCACCGCCAGCACGTCCGTCGCCTTCGCCTCTTCATAGCGCTCGACGTTGACGGCTTTCGCGCCGTGTTCCTCTTCCTTCCAGAACTGCGCCCCGCCCGCCCCGCAGCAGAACGAGCCACGCCCATGACGCGGCATCTCGGTGAGGCTGGCAACCGTGTTCAGCACCCCGTGCAGCCCATCCAGCACAGTTTCCAACTTGAACTGGGCGCTGAAATTGCGTCGTTTCTTGCTCATCGCTTCTGGTCTACCTGTCGTGATCATACTCCACTTTTGGGCGTTCCAGTATTTCCCCCGCACTATAATTCCCCGATTTGGGTCGAAGGTGAAACCGACTGGTATAATCGCTTTCACCTTCCTTCATTTGGGAATGTACAGGATAGATAGGGAGTATGGAACTTAGTGAATTAGTTGAGCTTCTGTACACTGCACGAGAACGATTTACAACTATTCAAGTTGCGTGGCAGTATTGGTATCAACCAGATAAGATGAACATCATCACTGAGAGGTGGGCTGCATCCAAACCATCTGGCAGTGTCGCTGTGTTGAAATCAAAATCTACTTCAGAAACCGAATCGAGTGTAATAAGCCGGTATTTCCGACGAGTTTGGTGGCAAAAACCCGACTGTTGGCGCGACGAAGATCAGAGGGAAGAAGGTGGGAGCACGATTACAATCATTTGTGGTGGGAAATGGTGGGCGTTCAGTCCCGGGATTCAAACGTTATATACAAACGTGACAACCGAAGAACCTGGACATCATCAGAACATTCGGGAAATCAAAATAGGCAGTGCCCCAGATATAGAGGATCGAATTGACGACATCCCGCTGCTTGATCCCTCGTTTCTCCTTGCCAGCCATGATCTGCAAATCATTTCGGATACAGTTCATGCAGAGCGAGACGCGATACAGATTAAAGCGATTTACCGGAAGGGTAAAAGTCGAAGTTATGAACCAATGTTCTGGAGCACTGCTGATGAATATGAACTCCTAATCGACAAAGAGCGTGGTATCCTACTCCGTTACGCTGCTAAATTGGCAGGAGAGGAGTTTGCAGTTGCTTCTGTTGATCAGGTCAGCTTTGATCAGCCGATTCCCGAACGTATTTTTACTTTCAGCATATAGGCAAATCCCCTAAGCCCTCATCGCTGCCGCCTGTTTCCCTTACACGTGTTAGTCGCCTCACAAAAACGGTCCAAAATGCAGCCCAAAATGTCCACACTTCGTCCTCGTTTTGTGCTATGCTGCTTTCAGCAGTTTTAGAATTGAACATCTCCGGTAAGGGATTATTGCTGCGCATTCTATACCGATTGTTGCTGCCAGCACCTGGAATCACGGGGAAAATTGTCCTTATTGCTGCTGCTGCACACAAAAAAACGAGTGCGCAACAGCAGCAGCAACAAAGTTGACTATTTAGTCCGCCGCCTCTGCCTGCTTGCCATTGCTGGTCACAGGTAAGCCGTCTGCGATCAGTTCCACGATGTCTTTGACGACCGGACCATCGGGCACGCTCGATTTCGCCGTCTCGAACATCTGCATACAGAAGGGGCAGCCCACCGCCAGCACGTCCGCGCCCGTCGCCTTCGCCTCTTCATAGCGCTCGACGTTGACGGCTTTCGCGCCGTGTTCCTCTTCCTTCCAGAACTGCGCACCGCCTGCCCCGCAGCAGAACGAGCCACGCCCGTGACGCGGCATCTCGGTGAGGCTGGCAACCGTGTTCAGCACCCCGCGCGGCGCATCCACCACGCCGTTGTGCCGCCCCAGATAGCAGGGGTCGTGGAAGGTGACGTTGCTCTGCTTCTTCGGGTGAGCGCTCTTTGGCAGCTTGCCCGCTTCGATCAGTTCTTCGATCAACTCGGTATGGTGGATGACTTCGTACTCTCCGCCGAACTGGTGATACTCCTTACCGAGATTGTGGAAGCAGTGTGGGCAGGTGACGACGATCCGGCGCGGCTTATCGGCGAACACCGTGTTGATGGTTTCGACGTTCTGCATCGCCAGTTCTTGGTACAGGTCTTCGCGTCCGGCGCGGCGTGCCACGTCGCCCGTGCAGTTTTCCATCTCGCCCAACACGGCGAAGTTCACGCCCGCCGTTTGCAGCACCTTCACCAGCGAACGGGCGGTAATCTGGGCGCGTGGGTCATAAGACGCGGCACAGCCCACCCAGTAAAGCACGTCGAAATCCGGGTTGTCCTCGACGGTGGGCACGGTCATGTCCTTCGCCCAGACGAAGCGGCTTTCGGGGTTCTGCCACGGGTTGCCCTGCCGTTCCATGCCCTTGAAGGCGTTTTGCAGTTCGGCGGGGAATTCGCCCTGCACCAGCACCGCGTCACGCCGAATGTCGAGGATGTCCAGCATCGGCTCGTTGCCCACCGGACAGATGTCGATACACGCGCCGCACGCCGTACACGCCCACACCGCCGACTCGCTGATCGCCCAACCCATCAACGGGTGATCGCTCTCCGCGCCCGCCGCGAGTGCGCTCATCTGGTCTTTGATGATGAAGCGCTTGTTGACCTCATAGGCGGAAGGCGAGAGTTCCTTGCCCGTCACGTAAGCGGGACACACGTCCTGACAGCGGTTGCACATGATGCAGGCGAAGGCATCGACGATGTTGGTCTTGGTCAGGTGTTCCAGCTTGTTCGCGCCAAACTGCTCTTTGCTCTCGTCCTCGAAGTCCAGCTTTTCCATCTCGCCCAACGAGGTACGGCGCGGGCGGGTGAGGAAGTTCAGCGGAGCCATGAACAGGTGCGCGTGCTTGCTATACGGAAAGTAGGGGAAGAAGACGAAGATACCACCGAGCGCGATCCACCAGAAGACGTGCTCCATCACGCGGATGCCGTCTTCGTTCAAGCCGCCCCAGATCGGCGAGATCAGCGTGGCGAACGGGCTGAACAGGTCGGGTTCCGTCCCCGCCACCCGCACCGATTGACCGAGGAAACGCGCCCCAACGTGCAGCAGAATGAATCCGCCGACGATCAGCGAGTCACGGCTGATCGCGCCTGCCTTCACCTTTGGATGCAGCAGCACGTTGTCGTGGTAGGTCAACTGCTTACCGCTCGGCAGGACGAAACGCCGCAAAAGCAGATACACCACGCCGCCGAGCACGACCACGCTCAGGATGTCGCCGAACAGACGATACAGATCACCCAGAATGCCCGCGTCTTCAAGAAAGCGGTAGCCGGGAATGAAGCCTTCAAGCGTGTCGGCAGCGTTGACGAGGAAGTAGTAGGTGAAGCCCAACACCACGCCCCAGTGGAGCAAACTGGTCAGCCGGCGGGTTTTCAGGGTCGTGCGCTGGGTCAGGTAGATGACAAGGGCGTTCCACAATCGGGAGGGGAGATTCTCTAAGTACAACTTGCCTTCGCCACGATTGACGATCAGATACATCTCGCGGAAACCCGCGTAGGTCGCGCCGAGGGCGAACAGCACCAGCAGGATAAACAGTAATTGTTCTACCGGAGTAAGCATAAGAAATTCCTGAGAAAGTCACATAAAAGTATTCAACCTACGCGAAGTTTACCCTAAAACCGCACCACGCGCATTCAGCAAGCAGTCTATAATGACCTCTGGTCTACCAAGAGAGGAAAGCACATGAAGCAATTGATCCTTGCGATAGCGATGATGCTGGCACTGACGACGAGCGCGAGCGCACAGGATAACTGGCAGGTGACGGATTCGCTCGATGCGAGAGAGTTGTTCGAGGGTTTTGTGTTCGCCTTGGCGCTATCGCCGGATGGTACGCTGGTGGCAGCAGGCACCAGGGATGAGATTTGTTTGGCGCAGGTGGCGACGGCGGAAGTGACCTGTTACCCACTGCCTGATGCATTTGGTGGCGGTATATTGCCTCGCCCCGGATTCAACCCGTTGGTCTGGTCGCCGGACAGTACGAGCATCGCGTTGACCGAAGACTTCTACGCATTTTCTTACGAAAGCGATCTCTGGGTTCTAGATACACAAAGCGGCACGTACACCAACCGGACTGACGACGGCGTTGAGGAATTCAGCATCACGTCGGATGAGAAAATTGCCGCTATGGTGTTGGATCATCTTCCGGCTTATGCGCCCGATGGCGATCTCTACTTTTTTCGAACCCAACGTGTTGGCGGGGTCTGGACGACTACCCTGCACCATTTAGCTGCCGATGGGGGGGATACACCCGAATTGATCGCCGACTTAACCGACATACTGCCGTCATTGAGCGTGTTCTATTCGCCTGTGGTGTCGCCCGATGGCACGCAAATCGCTTTTCCGGTACGAGCGAACGATTATGACGATGTCCGCACCGGCTTGTGGTTGGTCGATCTGGCGACAGGTGAGGCGCGTCAGCTTACCGACGGGACTGATAATGTTGCAGGGATGCCAAAGGCACTGCAATCTGATGCCTTCTATGCCTTGAATCCCGTCTGGTTGCCGGACGGCAGCGGTATCGTGTTTGAAACGCTGTCGCTAGATATGACATATGCTCTGCCGGAACACAACTACCTCTACGTCGAGGTCGCGTCTGGTGAGGTGACACCGTTGATCGATTTGAGCGACTTTCCTGTACCGGAAGATGGGGATTCTGAGGATGAGATCCGCATACTCCGCGATGGAGCGCTGAGCGCCGACGGTACTGTGTTCGCCTATTTACATTACGAGGACACCCCGACGATAGATGCGCAAATTACCCTGATTCAACTGCCACCCGGCGAAACCGCGCCCATCGTGATCACTGGAGTCGAGCATATCCCATCTCCGACTGCGGCTCCGAATCCGATGATGAGCGCAGATGGCAAGGCGCTGTTGGGTGGTTGGCTGTATACCTTAGGACAGCCCTGAGGCTGCTGTTCGTCAGGAACGCGCGGCGAGCGGGAACCGTGTGTTCCCGCTTTGATGTAGAGGTGAATATCACACGAATTTAGACAAAGTTGTAATAGCGTTTTGCGAGACAGGAGCAGATCAAGATGCTGCGGATTTTATGTATTGCGCTGCTGATGTTGGCGGTTATACGAGATGGGAGCGCACAGGATAACTGGCAGTTGATAGATGCCATTGATGCGAGTGAGCTATTCGGGGAATCGGTGCGCGGCATCACGCTATCGCCGGATGGAATGCTGGTGGCAGCAACCAATGGTGAGGGCATTTGCGTTGCAAAGGTAGCAACGCCGGAAGTGACCTGTTACCCGCTGCCCGATGCATTTGGCGGAAGGGTAGCGCCCCGTGCTGGATACAACCCGTTAGTCTGGTCGCCGGACAGTACGAGCATTGCGTTGACCGAAGACTTTTACATGTATTTTTACGAAAGCGATCTCTGGGTTCTGGATACGCAAAGTGGCACATACACCAACCGGACTGACGACGGCGTCGGGCAATTCAACATCGGGGAGGTGGACGATGGCAGCGCCACACTGGATTATCTTCCGGCTTATGCGCCCAATGGCGATCTCTACTTTTTTCGGAGCCAACGCGCTGGCGGAGATTTGACGCTTGCTCTGTACCACCTGGCTGCCGATGAGGATACGCCTGAATTGATCAGCGATTTAACCGGCACACTGCCGGCATTGAGTGTGTTCTATTCGCCTGCGGTGTCGCCCGATGGCACACAGATTGCTTTTCCGGTGCAGGGTATTGATCGTGATGATCCCGGTAACGGTTTGTGGTTGGTCGATCTGGCAACGGGTGAAGCGCGTCAGCTTACCGATAGCACCGCAGGGATGCCAGAGACAGAACAAGCGCGTGCTCCCTTCACCATGAATCCCGTCTGGTTGCCGGATAGTAGCGGTATCGTTTTTGAAACGTTGTCTCCAGAAAGGGTATTTGCTCGGTCTGGACACAACTACCTCTATGTCGAGGTCGCGTCCGGTGAGGTGACACCGTTGGTTGACGTTCCGTTACCGGAAGATGAGGATTCCGAGGCTGATCTGGCGATCCGCATACCCCGCGATGGAGCGCTGAGCGCCGATGGTACTGTATTCGCCTATTTGCATTACGAGGACATCCCGACGACAGAAGCGCAAATCACCCTGATTCAACTGCCGCCCGGCGAAACCGCGCCCATCGTGATCACCAATGTCGAGCATATCTCATTTCCGTATTCGGTTCCGAATCCGAGGATGAGCGCAAATGGCAAGGCGCTGTTGGGAGGCTGGCTGTATACCTTAGGACAGCCCTGAGGCTGCTGTTCGTCAGGAACACGCGGTTCACGCTTGCCGTGTGTTCCTGCTTCGATGCAGACATAAATATCGCGTAATTTGTACAAAGATATAATAGCGTTTTACCAAAAACACAGGGGCAGATCAAGATGCTGAGGACTTTATGTATTGCGCTGCTGATGTTGGCGGTTATACGAGATGGGAGCGCACAAGAAAAATGGCGGGTGCTTGATGCCCGAAACGCCGCAGAGATGTTCGATGCAAATGTGTGGTCTATCAAACTTTCCCCCAACGGCATGATGCTGGTGGGAAACAATACTGAAGAAATTTGTCTGTTAGATCTGGCGACAAATGATGAAACTTGCTTACTGCTTCCAGACATAGGATTCTTCGACCTGAGCTACTACGGGTCACCGATTTGGTCGCCAGACAGCCGTTACCTCACCTTTGCTTTCTCGAATTCTGGCAATGATGGCGGCGATGTCGTGATACTTGATACTGAACTTGAGACATTCACCAACGTGTCCAACAATAGGGGTGAAGGTAGCGTGCAGGCGAGCGATGGCTTTACGTGGGATCAATTTCCCTCTTATGCCCCGAACGGCGATCTCTACTTTTTTCGACTAAAGGGATCAGACCCTAACTACCGCCTGAGCATACAACGTGTGCCTGTTGGAAGCGATACGATTGTATCGGTTATGGAATTCCCGCAGCCAGTAACGAGGTATGCCGTGATGTCCCTTGGAGCGGTATCGCCCGACGGCACGCAATTCGTTTTTACTTTGTCGAGGATGGACGATACTGATCTGGGAGGCTTATGGTTGGCTGACCTCACCAGTGGAGCGCTGCGCCAGTTAACCACTCTGGAGGATGCTATTGCCGAACTTCCGGTGTGGCTGGATGGAATTCCGCCAATGTCGTTGTTCCCGGTTTGGACTGCCAATGGTGAAGGCGTAGTTTTTCTGGTCATGTCCCTTAATGCAGGTGCAATAGATATTTCATTCCCGGTTCAGAACTATTTGTATGTGGACATTGAGACAGGTGCGATAACCCCTATCGTGAATTTGAGGGATTTCCCTCCATACCGGGAAGCCGATGAACCGGACGAGAGCGGCATTATTGCCTATACGCGGATTCCATTGGATGGTGTGCTTAGTCCTGATCGTAGCGCCTTCGTCTATGTGCCTTTCACTGATGGTGAAAGCAATCCGATAGCGATACTTCCGCTGCCACCCAATGGAGAAGAACCGATTTTTACAGATGAAGTCGGGTTTCAGGAATCTTTTGACGCACCGAATCCTCTCATGAGCGCTAATTATCGAGCGCTTCTGGGTGGTTGGCTGTATACGTTTGAACCTCCCGTATAACGAAAGATTTCACCATCTCATCGCTTCAGAGAGGTGTTTTATTTCGTTCAGTTTTTGGAGAGTAAGAAGTGATCATTGATTTCTCCCCGGTTCGGAACGGTGAAGTGAGATTCGATGTTTTTGCCCAGCAGTTCACGAAAGAAGATTTACGCGCGGCGACCAACGCCAGCATCGACCTGCTGCTGGACATCATCAAAGATGCGGATGACGCTCAGATCGTCTTTATCCCGCATGACCCACTTGCCGATGACCCTCATGCCTCGCCTGAGGAACGGCATCTTGGCTGGAGTCTCGCCCATCTCATCGTTCACGTGACCGCCTCTGCCGAGGAAGGTGCTGCCGTGAGTTCAATTCTGGCGCGTGGCATTCCTTACCCGCGCGACCCACGTCTGCGCTATGAAACCCACTGGCGTACTATCACCACCAAAGCGCAGGCAGTCCAGCGCTTGGAAGAAAGCCGCCGCATCCGACTTGCCTATCTGGATGCATGGCCCGATGAGCCGCATCTGGATGTATTGCGCGAAGTGTCCGATGGTTATCGGGAACGGATGGGTGAGCAAAACGCGAAAGCCGCGTTTTTAGGCGGGCTGCGTCACGAGAGCAACCATTACGACCAGTTCCGTGACGTGGCACAGCAGGCACGTGAGGCGAATCGACCAGCGGCGGCGGTGGCGGGCACGGCGGATTAATCGCCTTGCAATCCGTTCCATCCTTCTCTATACTTTGAGACCAGTTTTCAAGGAGCAGCGGTCATGGTTTTTCAACAGCACCATCATCATGTGAAAATGGAGAATGCCTGACCAACGCTCGCCCGAATTGACGACGAAAGCGCAGAGTTGGTCTGCGCTTTTTTGTTGCCATGAGCCAACCTGTGTGTACGTTCCGGGCAAATGGCAACTGATGCGTTTTAACAAATAAGGCGGAGATCGCTTCCTCAAATCTCATCCCCGCACTTCTTGCGCGAAACGAGTTTCGCCCCCTCTCCACGCAGTGGAGAGGGGGGTGGGGGGTGAGGTTTCCAGCTTCCCGCAAACTCCGTCTTTATTTGGAAAACGGTATAAGTTGCCATCTGCCCCTACAAGTCATTCAATGTGGAGGAGTTGACCACCATGCCCCCGAAAATTCAGCCTCGCCTGCCCAAAGGGATGCGCGACTTTTTGCCGCAGGAGATGATCAAGCGCGAGTACGTGTTTGGCATCGTGCGTGAGGTTTTCCACCTGTACGGCTTTGAGCCACTGCAAACCCCGGTGCTCGAACTGACCGAAACGTTGATGGGCAAATATGGCGAGGACGCCGACAAGCTGATTTTCAACGCGCAGCACCCCGGCGGCAAAGAAGCGCTGTCGCTGCGCTATGACCTGACGGTGCCGCTGGCGCGGGTGGTGGCGCAGTATCAGAATGACATCGCTATCCCGTTCAAACGCTACCAGCTTTCTCCAGTGTGGCGTGCGGAACGCCCGCAGAAAGGGCGCTACCGTGAGTTCTATCAATGCGATGCTGACATCGTAGGCGTATCGGGGATGAGCGCCGATGCTGAGATCGTCGGGTTGGTGGTGACAGCGCTGCAACGGCTGGGTTTCCAGAACTTCAGCGTCAAGATCAACAATCGCAAGCTGTTGACCGCCATCGGGCTGTATGCGGGCGTGGAAGGCGAACCGCTGGCGGAGCTTTACCGCAGCATTGACAAGTTCGACAAAATCGGCGCTGAGGGCGTGCGCGAAGAGTTGATCAAGCGTGGGCTGCCATCTGACGTGGTGACGCGGGTGATGGACTTGATTCAAATCGACGTGCCGGACGCGGAAAAATTGGATTATCTCGAAGACGTGCTGGGCAACGTTCCCGGCGCGATGGAAGGGTTGAACGAACTCCGTGACCTGATCGACCACCTGAACGTCGCCGAAGTCTCGTCGGAATTCTACCAGTTCGATTTCACGATGGTGCGTGGCTTGAGCTACTACACGGGTCCGATTTACGAAACCGTCATCACCGAGCCAAATCTGGGCAGCGTGACTGGCGGTGGGCGCTACGACGATCTGGTGGGGTTGTTCCGGGGCGAAAGCATCCCAACAACCGGAACGTCGCTCGGCATCGAACGCATCATCGACCTGATGGACATCCTCAACCTCTACCCGTCGGAGATTGGCGGGACAGTGGTGCAGGTGCTTGTCACCGTGTTCAACGAGCAGACGCAGAAAGAATCGGAAAAGCTGGCGGCAGAACTGCGGCGGGCAGGCATCCGCACCGAACTTTACATGCTGGATCGGCAGATCGGGCGGCAGATTGGTTACGCCGACAAGAAGGGTATTCCGCTGGTGGCGCTCCTCGGAGACGACGAAATCGGGGCGGGCGTGGTCAAGTTCAAGCGCCTGAGAGATGGCTACGAAGTATTGGTCGAGCGTGAGGAAGTGGGGCGGGAAGTCGAGAATTTATTGAAATAGATAAAACTTAAGTTATAGTGTGTCAAACCTTATGGGCAAATGGTGATGACACACGATAACAAAACCCTCACACTCAAGGATGGACGCACACTTGGCTACATCGAGGTCGGCGATCCGGCTGGAAAGCCGATCACCCTGTTTCATGGGATGCCGGGGTCGCGTCGGGCAGCATGGATTTTTGATCAGGCAGCGAGGGCAGCAGGAGCGCGTATCATCTGTGCTGACCGCCCCGGTTACAGCCTGTCCTCGCCGAAGCGCGATGGCACACTGACCGACTAAGTGGACGACGTGGTAGAACTGGCTGATGCGCTCGGTCTGCAACGCTTCGCCGTGATGGGCGTCTCTGGCGGTGGACCCTATGCGCTGGCGTGCGCCTCTCAAATCCCTGACCGCCTGACTGCCGCCGCTTTGGTAAGCAGTCTCGGCGCATTGTGGCTGCTCAACAGCCTCAAGGATATGGTCACGCCCAACCGCGTGATGTTCACGCTGGGGCGTGTCTCTCCGGGGTTGTTTGGCGCGATTCTGCCGCGCATGGTCAAAGCGTCACTGCCGAGTCTCGATAAACACGTTCAGGCAGGCACATCTCCCGTCGAAGACCTGACGCCGGAAATCTTCGCACATCTGGCGAACGATCAGAAGGAAGCGGTACTCGCCGGAGGGAAAGGCGTCGCCTTCGACATGCGCAATTACTGGCGCGAGTGGGGTTTTCGGTTCGAGGACATCAAGACACAGGTCTATCTCTGGCACGGCGAAGCGGACGACCTTGCGCCTGTTGCGCTGGTACGTTCTATCGCCGATCAGATTCCCAACTGCGAAGCGCATTACATTTCCGGCGTAGGGCATACCGGCACTTTCAAGTATGCCGACGAAATTCTACGCACGCTGGTGAACGCCGGATGAATTTGTGACAGAACTCCACAGCGCACACCCGGTGGTTAGCTTCTCACCAACCTCTCGCTTGCCCGAATGATAGTTGTATGTCAAAATGTATAACGATTACTGGACAAGCAAGGGAGACGGCAACATGAATCCTTTTCTGCACGTTGTTCCCATTCTGGCGCAGGTGGATGCCACGACAAGCGGTCAGACGGTCACGGTCTCATTCAATATCAATCAAGTCGTCACGGCAATTATTGTCGGGTTGATTGCGGGAGCGCTGGCGAGCGTTCTGGTGCGCGGACGACGCTTCGGATTTCTCGGCAGCATCATTCTCGGCATTCTTGGCGCGGTGGTCGGTGGATTTCTCTTCAGTCTGGTCAACTTTGTGCCAGCGCCGGGCAGCATACTGGCGACTACCATCGTCATCAGCCTGCTTGACATCGTGGTCGCCTTTGTCGGTGCGCTGATCATCCTCATTCTGTTCATCGTGCTGTTTGGCAGGCGAAGTCTGTAGAATGGAGTTGAAAGTTCAAAGTTAAAAGTGGAAAGTAATGAGCAGATCGACTTTCCACTTTTAACTTTCTACTGTTCTTATTCTGTTTTCCTCATCAACAGCGCCCGCCCGCCTTCGGTGAGCGCGGCGGCGATACCCGCTTTCACCAGATCAGGGATGATGAATGGCGCTGCCCCTGCTGCGATTGCTGTACCCAAATCGAGTCCGCGTGACAGCATCAGCGCAGGAATGCCGATCAGATAGAGCACGAGGATTCCGGCAACTCCTGCCAGAAGCCGCTGCCACAAACGGTTCGCACCGCGTTCCACCAGCCACCCGGCGACGAATGCCGCTGTGATAAAGCCGATCAAAAAGCCGCTGGTGGAGCCGAGTCCGCCTTCCGGCGAGATCAATGCCGCCTGACCACGCATGTTTGCGTCTACAGGCAAGCCCACTGCGATCAGCGTGATATAGGCAAGTTGGCTCAATGCGCCGTCACGTGCGCCTAACACCATCCCCGCCAGCAGCACCGCCAGCGGTTGCAGCGTGAACGGCACCGGGTCCATTGGGATGCTGATTCGAGCGGATACGATGCTGATCAGCGTGAATACGCCAATGCCAACCAATCGCAGATTTGCATCACGGGTCTGAGGGTGTGTGCGTAGCATGTTGTCTCCTAACAACGGCAAAATGCAGATGAAAATGCGCGTAAAATCCCTGAAGCGTCAGCCATTCCTGCCAGAACTGGCGGCACGCGCGTTGAAGTTCAATGAAATCATTGTCGCTCAAGCCCTGATGAAAATCGAGCACTTTTTCGGCAATGTGGTCGAGTTCGTGCTGCTCGACCCAGACACAATATTGTCGCCAATCGACAGCAAATTCAAACGGCAGGATGCAATCGGTGTTCACAAAAATGGGAATGCGCCCGCAGCACAGCGTTTCATATAGACGCTTGGAGTAATTGCCTAATCCCCGAACGCAGACGGTGTAATCGGTGTTGACGATGTTGTTGACGAAGGTCTTTTTAGCGTCGTTGTTGGGGTTCTGCCGTTCAGTGGTGCTGCCAAGTCCAGCCCAGTATTGCTTGTGGATGATGAAATCGGTTTTTACCGCGTCGCTTTTGCGCAGCAGTTCCAGCGTTTTCTTTCGCAGATAAAGGTGCGGCTGAATCGGCGGCGCATCAAACGGTAGTGAGCCTAGTTTATCGCGCACGTTCAATTGGAGATTGCGTACCCACCAGCCGAGCATCGCGTTTGGGGTCGCGTCTGCCTGCCCGCAAAAACCAATCACGGGTTGCGCCTGTTTCCGGCGCAGGGGCAGTTCTCCGTTGAAATGCACCTGAATGTAATCCTCGAAGATGGCAGGGTGGGCATAGCAGGTGTTTCGAGCGCGAGACCGGTAGAACGAGCCGCTGAAGACGATGGCGTTTTCAATCGGAACATTCGGCTTGAAGTCGCCGGATGAAAAGACGACGAGCGGCTTGTGACTTGCTTTTGCCTGTTGCGCAAAGCGCAAGCCAACGTCCTGCTGGCGGGTATCCCGGTAGTAGTTCCACGTCATCGGCAGCGCCGCGATGTCCGCGTCGTCCATCGACTCGGCAATGGAAAACCACTCCAGATACGTCCCGTAGATTTCCTCACGCTCCGCCTGAGGTTTCTTACTCCAGAACGGGCGGGCGATTTCCGCCAGATAACTGCGTTTCTGCGCAATCGGTAGGCTGGTGTCGAAAAAGATGCGGAGAGGCATTCCGAGAATCCCCAGAGATAGGTCGAACTCGAACGATGATCTCCACAACCTCCCCGCGGCGAATTCACGATCTTGTGGAGTACAGATGAATCAGCTCTTGTTTTCCGCCGTTGGCTCGACGATCACGTCTACCAGTTCAAACTTCGCTTTCAGCTTTTCACTTTCGCTGATCGGCAGCGTATCTCTTTGCTCGATCAGCGTGACGCGAACGCCCAAACTGGGCAGTTCATAGCGCGTATAAAGCTGGTCGGCGGTGTTCTGCACGTTACGATAAAAGGCGAGCCGCCCTTTAGGATCGAGGCGGCGTACTTTTCCTTTCGCCTTGTTAAAATTCATGCCCTTCAGTTCTTCCTGAAGTTTTTCGCGTTCTTGCTGGTTCAAAAATGCCATCGGCGCTATCCTCTTACGTCAGTCAAATTGTTGCCGAGATTGTATAATCAAGATCATTCTTGTCCAAGTACCTATATGATTGACGAGTCTCGATGCATGTTTCACATCCCCGCCGCATTGTAGCGTGGAATTTTCTATGATGTTCGATAGCTGCACCGTCGCCGAACTGACTACCTACATTCGCGAGTTATTTGAATCCAACGAGCAGTTGCAGGACGTGTGGGTGGAAGGGGAAGTCTCCAATTTCACCAAAGCCAGTTCGGGGCATCTCTACTTTACGTTGAAGGACAACGCCGCGCAGATCAAATGTGTGATGTGGCGCAGCAGCGTCGAACGGCAGACCACCATCCCACAAAACGGCGACGCGGTGCTGGTGCATGGCGCGGTCAGCGTCTACGAAGTGAACGGCGTTTACCAGCTATACGCGGATCGCATTCGTCCGCTCGGCGTTGGCAATCTGTACCAGCGGTTCGAGGAATTGAAGGCACGCCTCAGCGAAGAAGGGCTGTTCGACGAGGCACGCAAGCGCCCGATTCCCGGTTTTCCCCGCAAAATCGGTGTTGTGACCTCACCCGAAGCCGCCGCGTTTCAGGATGTGCAGAATGTGCTGCGCCGCCGTTATCCGTTGGTCGAGGTTATTCTTTCGCCCTGTCAGGTGCAGGGGGATGCAGCGCCAGCACAGATCGTCCGCGCCATTGAGTGTTTGAACCAGCATTCGCAGGCGGACGTTATTCTGGTTTGTCGCGGCGGCGGCAGCATTGAAGACCTGTGGGCATTCAACGACGAACGGGTCGCACGCGCGATTGTCGCCAGCCGCATTCCCGTCGTGAGTGGCGTCGGGCATGAAAC
>DATGQJ010000417.1:0-3019 GCA_035304265.1 Oceanobacillus sp. | reverse complement strand
CAGCACCGCTGCGCCAACCGGGTTGTAAAGCCCGATGATGGTGATGTAGATGCGGGTGGCGAGAACTTCATAGTTGCCGCCCAGCACAAGCGGATTCCCCAAATCGGCAATCGCTTCCACGAATAAGAGCAGAAAAGAACTTGCAATACCCGGAGCGAGCATGGGCAGCGTCACCGTGCGGAATGTGCGCCATTTGTTCGCGCCGAGGTTGGTTGCGGCTTCGTCGAGGGCAGGGTCAAGGGCTTCCATCATGCCCCGCAAGTTCAGATACGCAACCGTAAAGAAGGAGAGTGAAAGGACGATGAGCAGTCCATCCAGCCCATAAATGTCGTAGCGCACTCCAAAGATGCCACGCGAGATGATGCCGCTGCGTCCAAACAATACGATGATCGCCGTCGCCGCAGCGAAAGGCGGTGAAATCACAGGGATAAGCGCGATGAAGTGCATAAACCGCTTGAACGGAACGTTGAGCTTTACCTGCACGAAGGCAAAAAGAAAACCGATTGCCGTTCCAACGGTTGCGACCAGAACGCCCATCACGATGGTGTTTGTAATGATGGTCTGATAGGTGGGATCGCTGATGTAACGTTGAAAGAGGGGTAGACCTTCTTCAGAAGTGGTCAGTCCTACCGTAGTTACAAGTGGAAGCACCACCGTTAGGATGACGAAGATGACGATGACAATGGAGATGATGAGGAGCAGTGGGTCTTGTGCGATTTGACGCACGCGACTGGCTCGTCGAACAGCTATCTCTGGGTGCATTCGCAGACTCCCGAATGAGAATGCCCCCGCGTGTACGCACACGCGGGGGCATGGGATTTATTCGGCAGGTGCCGGAGCAATTTCTGCGTCGAAGCGTTCAACCAGTGCTGTGCGATTTTCGCCTGCTGCCTGGAAGTTGTAGTCAATCAGGTTGACATCGGCAAGGTTGACCGAAAGCTCTGAAACGGCGGCATCGGGATTGGTCGGCAGTTGGAGCGAGTTGACGGTCTGACCAATTTCCTGCGCTTCTTTCGTTATCGCCCAGTCATACCACATGCGTGCCGCTTCCGGCTCAGGTGCGCCAGCGATAAGCGCCATTCCGCCGATTTCGTAACCCGTGCCCTCTTCAGGGAAGGTGGTTTCCAGAATACCCTCAAAGCCTTCGACCTGTAGCTTGGTGCAGTCGTGCGAGAAGATGATGGCAACGGCGATTTCGCCCTGACCAGCCATCGTGCCCGGTGCTGCGCCGGAACGGGTGTATTGCAGAATGTTCTGGTGAAGCTGTGCGAAGTATTCAAAGGCGGCATCCATCGCTGCTTCGGTGGGGGAGCCGTCTTCATCGTAGCCAGCGCCTTCTTCTTCCGCTTCCAGTTCGTCAGCTTTGAGCGTGACTACCGTCCAGAACGCGGTAAAGGCTGTACCCGACGTGGCGGGATGCGCCATCGCTATGTTGCCCTCTAATTCGGGCGCGAGCAGGTCTTCCCATGAAGTAGGCGGTTCGATGCCAAGTTCTTCCAGAATTTCGAGATTGGAGCAGAAGCCGAGCGCACCGACGTAAACGCCCGTCCAATATCCGTCCGGATCACGAAGGTCTTCAGGAATGTCTTCAATGTTTGGCGACTCATACTGTTCGAGCAGACCCTCTTCGGACCCCGCAATGAAGGCGTCGGCAGGACCACCCCACCAGACGGAGAATTCAGGATTGTCTGACGCCGCACGAATACGCGCGAGCGCTTCACCGGACGACAACCGGACGTAATTGGTGTCGATCCCCGTCTCTTCTTCAAACGCCTGTGTCATGGCGACACACCAGTCCTCTTGAGGCGTGCAGAGGACGGTGAGAGATTCCTCTTGTGCCACGGTTGGAAGCACCAGAAGCAATAGAAAAATACTCATAAGCAGCGCTAATTTGACCCGTATCATTCTGTAAACTCCTCATGTAAATTGAAAAACCTGCTAAGTTTAAGAGCATGTTAAATACTATAGAGTTATCCCGCCGTTCTTGCAACTATTCGCGCTGGCGCTTTTTACGGTTTGGCGGTATTACCATCTCGGTCTTTAAGGGAACAAGAGGAGCAACATTCGTGGATTTGCAGAGCATTCGCGCCACTGCTGAGAACATCGCGGTTCATGCAGGCGAAACGGTGATGCCTTTTTTCAACCAGCCGCATCAGGAGACCATCAAAACCAATATTTACGATGTCGTCACTGAGGGAGACAAAGCCGCCGAAGCAGTCATTATTCCGGCGCTTCAGGAAGCGTTTCCGCAGCACGGTATCGTGAGCGAAGAGGGTGGTGGCGGTCTGGTTGCCGCCAGTGAAGCGGAATACTCATGGTATATCGACCCGATTGACGGCACAACCAATTTCGCCAACAACATTCCGTTCTTCGCCATCAGTATTGCGCTGGCGGATCGGGCGCTCAATCCGCTGGTGGGCGTGGTCTACAATCCGGTTTCGCGTGAGTTGTACAGCGCGGCAAAGGGGTTCGGCGCGACTCTGAACGGCAACCCTATTCGTGTCACGCAGAATGATGCGCTGAATCGGGCGGTGCTTTCGACGGGCTTCTCGTATGAACGACACACGCAGGAGGACAACAACCTGCGGGCGTGGGAAGCGATGCTGATGGCGGCGCGTGATCTCAGGCGTTTCGGCGCGGCGGCGCTGGATTTGTGTTTTGTGGCGGCTGGACGGTTGGACGGCTTCTGGGAGCGCTATATCCACTCGTGGGATTGTCTCGCCGGTATTTTGTGCGTTCTTGAAGCAGGTGGCAAGGCGACGGATTATAGCGGCGGCACATCGAAACTGTTGACGGGTGATGAAATCGTGGCGACCAATGGACTGCTGCACGAGGACGTGCTGCGGGTGTTGCATTCGTAAGTAGACAGGGCAGACACGCAGGTCTGCCCATACAAACCCCGTTTTCAGGCTTGAGCAACCGGACGGCTCACCAGTTCGTCAATCTGACGCATCTGCTCGTCGGTCAGCGGTCCAAACTTCATTGCTCCGGCATTGTCGGCGGCTTGCGCGACGGTGCG
>DATGQJ010000416.1:0-4390 GCA_035304265.1 Oceanobacillus sp. | reverse complement strand
GTTTCATGCGGGGACGGAACTCAAGGACGGTCAGGTGGTGACGGCAGGTGGGCGCGTGCTGGCGGTGAGCGGACGTGCAAGCGATTTGCCGACGGCACTGCAACGCGCTTATGCGCACATCGAGCACATTCACTTTGAGGGAATGCACTACCGCCACGACATCGGGCAAGCCTATCAGGAGCAGGAAAGTTGACGACCTACGCGGAATCGGGCGTGAATATCGCTGCCGGAGAACGCGCCACGGCGTTGATGTCAGCGGCAGTAAAGGCGACTTACGGACCCGAAGTGCTGGCAGGCATTGGCGCGTTCGGCGGTCTGTTCGATGCATCTGCTCTCAAAGGCATGAAGTCGCCCGTGTTGGTGGCTTCGACGGATGGCGTGGGCACGAAAACCAAAGTCGCCGCACGATTGGGGCGGTGGGACAGCATCGGTCACGATCTGGTCAATCATTGCGTCAACGACATTCTGGTTCAGGGCGCGAAGCCGCTGTTTTTCCTCGATTACGTGGCTTCATCGAAACTGAATCCTGAGCAAATCGCCACGATTGTGCGCGGCGTCGCTGATGGATGCCAACGCGCGGGTTGTGCGCTGCTGGGTGGCGAGACGGCGGAGATGCCCGGCGTATACGAATCGGGTGAGGTTGATCTGGTCGGGACGATTATCGGCGTGGTCGAGCGCGAGAGTATCATTGACGGATCGCGTATTCAAGCGGGTGATGCCATCATCGGCTTGCCGTCATCGGGGCTGCACACCAACGGCTACTCGCTGGCACGTCGGGTGTTGGATGGACTGGATTGGGATGAACCGCGCGACGACCTCGGTGAGTCAATTGGCGACGCGCTGCTGGCGATTCATCGTTCGTATCTCGATCCGATTCGGCAGTTGTGGGCAGCGGGCGTTGATGTGCGCGGATTGGCGCACATTACGGGCGGCGGCGTGGTTGGCAATCTACCGCGCATATTCCCCCAAGGCGTTGGCGCGGTGATCCGGCGGGGAACGTGGCACGAGCCGCCGATCTTCGGATTAATTCAGCGGCTTGGCGGCATTCACGACGACGAGATGTTCCGTGCTTTCAACATGGGGTTGGGGATGCTGGCGATTGTGCCGCAAACCGACGTTGAACGGACGCTGGCGACGCTATCAGATGAGGCTTTTGTAGTGGGCGAAATTGTCTCCGGTAATGGCAGCGTGGAGATAGCGTAAGGCATGGCGGCACGTCTTGTAGTTTTCATCTCCGGCTCCGGTACGAATTTACAGGCGATTCTGGATGCGATAGCGGTGAAAACGCTTGATGCGGAAGTGGTATTGGTCGTCTCCAATCGCAAAGCCGCGTATGGGCTGGTGCGGGCAGAGCAGGCGGGTATTCCAACCCTGTATTTTCCTCTTAAACCCTACACCGACGCAGGAAATAGCCGCGAAACTTACGACAACGATCTGGCGGAATGTGTGCGCCCTTATCAGCCGGATTGGATTGTGCTTGCGGGCTGGATGCACATCTTTACACCCGCATTTCTTCAGCACTTTCCCAACCGCGTGATCAATCTGCATCCGGCGCTGCCCGGCGCTTTCCCCGGTAAAGACGTGATCCCGCTGACGTTCGAGGCGTACCAGCGGGGCGAGGTGGCGCACGGCGGCTGTATGGTGCATTACGTCGTGCCCGAAGTGGATGCGGGACCCGTGATCGCTCAGGCGGTTGTGCCGATTGAGCCGGACGACACCCTGCAAACCTTCGAGGAACGCCTGCACCGCACCGAACACAAGCTAATCGTTGAAGCAATCGGTCAGGTGATTGCGCAGCAATCCGGCTAGAGTGGGTTATGTACTTGCCCCTCATCCCCCAGCCCCTTCTCCCACGCAATGCGGGCGTCCCAGCTTCGCTGGGGGAAGGGGAGCGAGCATCAAGATGATGTCCCCTTTCCCCGTTTACGTGTTACGGCAGTCCACCGGGTCCACCCGATGTTAATGTTGGAGTGGGTGTGGGTGCCCACTCCTTCGTGAACGACCAGAGTTCGCTTTCCGGGCAGACCTGTACGAAATTGAAGTCCAGCGGGTAAATGCGCCATGTATAGGTTCCTCCTGCGGGAATGTCGGCAAGGTCGATGGTTTCGTTCTGGCGTAATTCGACGACGCGCTCATAAACGCTGCCATCGGGACGCCAGACGCGAATCAGATTGCGTGGTGCGCGAGGTCCGCGCCAGTTGAAGGTGAGTTGCCCGCTGCCCGGTACTGCCATCGTTCCATTCAACGGCGTGATCAGTTCATAATCCACGCATTCGACAGCGGGGACTACCGGATGCGCCTCGCCCGGAACGCGCAGCACCTGTCCTACGGTGATGAAATCAGGGTCGCTCAGGCAGTTTCCGGCGGCAAGATCGCGGATATACGTGCCGTATTGTTCGGCAATTCGCGCGATAGAATCACCTTCGCGTACCGTGTAGGTGAGTTGCCAGTCTTCGCGTGGTTCACAGCCCGGCGTAGAAGAAGGCGTTGGGGTTTCTGCGCCGCGCAAGCCCGGAATCGAGATGCTGGTATCGAATGTCGGGGACAGGGTGGGACTTGGCGTCGCTGAAGGCAACGGCGTCACCGTCGGCGGCTCAAACGTCGGCGGTGGGAGCAGGGTTCGCGATGGCGTGAGCGTCGGCAAGGGCGTTGACGGCGGAATGGTTTCGGTGGGGGTTGCCGCGTCCGTTGGTTCGTCGGTCACTTCCGCTTCGACCTCAGCCGTAGATTCTTGCTGTGCGGGCAACGGCTCAAACGTCATCCGAGAGACCAGAAATCCTAAGGCAACGCCGAGGATCATCAGGGCAATTGTCAACAGACGGGAAGCTATCGCATGATGCATACCGGGCTACTCCGCTTTGGTTGCTGCACGGGGGACGAGCTTCCCGTCGTGCAGGTCATAGGCACGATCCACGTATTCCACCACCATCGGATCATGTGAGACGATAAGAAAGGTTGTTCCCTGCGTTTCGGCGATGTGTCGAAACAGGGAGAGAATGCGCCTCGCCGTGCGCGTATCCAAGCCGCTGGTCGGCTCGTCGGCAAGGATGATCGCCGGACGCAACGCCAACGCGCGAGCGATGGCAATGCGCTGCTGCTGCCCACCGCTCAGTTCATCGGGCACATGATTTGCCCACGCGCTCAAGCCAACCGCCTCAAGCGCGGCGCGGGCACGTTTACGCCGCTCGAAAAAGAACAAACCGGGCAAGCGCAGCGCAATGTCGATGTTTTCTAAGGCAGTATAAGTGGGCATCAGCGTGTAACTCTGGAAGATGAAGCCGATGTGTCTGCGCCGCAGTCTTGCTCGTGCGCCATCACGCATTTTCACGATGTCCTTGCCAAGCACCTCGATTCGTCCGGCGTTGGGACGATCCAGAGCGCCGATCAGGTTCAACAGGGTGGTCTTGCCACTGCCGGAAGGACCATAGAGAGCGATACGTTCGCCTTTCTGGACGCACAGATCAAGACCACGCAGCACCCGCACGGCGCGTTCGCCTTCGCCGAAGGTGCGCTCCACCCCTTCTACCCGTACAGCGACGTTCTCTTGCATCAGGCGCTCGCTTTCCTGCGGCGTAACAGCCGCCCCAGAAAGCGGCGGCGTTCCGGCGGGGCATCCTGCGGCATCACGTCGTGAAGGGCGCTGTGATCATCCGACAAATCGTTTTCCGGGCGCAGCAGCACGCCTTCGGGACGAATTTCGACGGCGATGCGCTGTGCTTCGCCCAACTGCGCCCGCACCGGAGAGGGCAGTTGTACACGCCCGCTTTCGTCCAGTACGGGCGTTTCTTCGCCGTCGCCGGTGAGTTCCTGACCCAACGCACCGTCGCGTAAGGTCAGCACGCGATCAGCGTATCGGGCGACTTCGAGATCGTGTGTCACCGTGAGCACCGTCAGGTTATAGCGCAGGCGCAGTTCTTGAATCAGGTTCATGACCTGCTCGGCGCTGGCGCGGTCAAGCGCACCGGTTGGTTCGTCCAAGAGCAGCAATGGCGGTTGGTTGGCAAGGGCAACCGCGACGGCGACGCGCTGCTGCTGACCACCCGAAAGCTGCGCCGGATGTTTATGGGCTGCATCGGGTAAGCCAACGGCTTCGAGGAGTTCACGGGCGCGGCGGACGCGCTGCCACATCGGAACACCCGCCAGCATCATCGGCAGGGTGACGTTGCGCAGCGCCGAACGGTGATGAAGCAAGTTGCGCTCGATCTGCTGCCAGACGAAGCCTACGCGCTTCAGACGGTAATTCGCCAGCGCCCGCCCCTTGAGTTCGAGCAGGTTTTGCCCGCCGACGATTAACTGTCCCGCCGTCGGGGTGTCCAGCCCGCCGAGCAGATTGAGCAGCGAACTTTTGCCCGCGCCGCTGGGTCCGATGATGGCAACCATCTCGCCCTCT
>DATGQJ010000415.1:0-4219 GCA_035304265.1 Oceanobacillus sp. | reverse complement strand
TGAACAAACCCTGATCGAGATGTTCCCCCACGCTCGTGTCGTCCGCTGGGATGCTGACACTGCCGACTCGCAGGAAGCGCACGACGCCATCCTACAGCGGTTCGTGCAGCGCAAAGCCGACGTGATGGTCGGCACGCAGATGGTTGCCAAAGGGCTTGATTTACCTCTGGTGACGCTGGTCGGCGTCGTAAGCGCGGACGTAGGTTTGGGAATGCCCGATTTCCGCGCGGGTGAGCGCACATTTCAAGTGTTGACGCAGGTTGCGGGACGCGCGGGGCGCGGTTTGTTGGGCGGAAAGGTCATCTTGCAGACCTACCAACCGGAGCATTATACGATCATGGCGGCGGCAGGACACGATTACGCCACCTTCTACAAGCGCGAAATCGCCTACCGTCACGACATGGGCTATCCCCCATTCCGCCGCATCGTGCGTATTCTGTTCCGCTATCCCAACGAAATGAAAGCAAAGAGCGAAGCCGAACGCGCGGCAGCGCTGTTACGCCAGCGCCTGAAATCGCTGAACATGACCGGCACAGAGATCATCGGACCCGCCCCCTGCTTTTTCACCAAAGAAAACCGTGCCTTCCGCTGGCATCTGCTCCTGCGCGGTCCCGATCCGACGCAGGCGTTGCGCGGCATGGACTTCCCCAAAGGCTGGCACGTAGATGTCGATCCGGTGGAAGTGCTATAGCGTTATTTTTCGCGGGCAATCAGGATATTGGCGACCCACGAGTAGGCTACCCAGCCGATGATGAAGATATTCCTCAGGTCTACTCTTGGAGCACCTGCTAGAACCGCCGCCACGCCCCAGACAATAATTGCAGCCAGCACAACCGTATAAATCGACAGGATTTTTCTGGTTTGCGGAGAGTTACTGTGAAATATACCGGAAACCGGAACCATCATCGCAAGCGCTTGAGCAGCCAACCAGAGCGTCGGTATCCTGATCCGATCACTGGGCGACAGCAACGCGCCTACGAACAAAATCAGGGCAGCAACGATGCAAACCGCGATCCAGTTCGACGCGATAATGCTTTCCCTTGAAAGCACCAATCGACCAAACCGGTGAAAGCGCAGCAGCAGGTCAAAAAACGCGCTTCCCGTCCACGTCAGCAGTGCAAACACGAAGTAGAGAACCATCAAGGGCACCAGAATGGGCGCGAGTTGAGGGCTTCTATTCAGAAGATTGCTTGCAACCTGGATTCCGAAAAAGCCCCCGATGATGATCATCCACCGCTGTCCAGCAGGCATTCGGGACATGCGCAGATAATAGGTCAAGATGAGATGGTAAATCGGATTACGGGCTTTCAGCGCTTCCACGATGCCATCCTGCGCAAACCGCATATTCGGGTTAATCCGCAGGGCTTCACGAAAGTGAACCATCGCTTTCTCCGGATCGCCCTGATGCAGCAGCGCCCATCCCTGAGTCGCATGGGTATGCGCATTTTCCGGGTCACGTGCAAGCGCCGATTCGATAGATTGGTTGGCTTCCAGCCTGCGCCCCATTTGAATCAGCGCTCTTGCGCGTAAGTTGGTCAGCGTCACGTCTTCCGGGTTAATGCGCAGCCCTTCATCCACCGCCTCAAGCGCTTTTTGCCATTGGCGGCGTGTCAAATAGATTCGGCTCAAAACTTCGTAATGTTTGGCATCTTCAGGGTTGAGCCGGATTGCCTCCCGAATCGCCACCATCGCAGCGTCGGGCTGCTCCGCCTCAAGCAGCGTCAGGGCATGAACATAGTGACCATGGTCGGAATCGGGTTTTAGCCGAACTGCGATCTCGGCTTCCCTGACCGCCGCCTGATTCTCCTTTTGAGCCAGTAAAGAAAGCGCCAGCAGGGAGCGAGCAAAAGCATTTTGCGGGTCAGCGGCAATGACCTGTTGCAGTGCTGATTCCGCCTCTTTGTAACGATGGTGCTGAATGAAAAACAACGCTGATCCCAGATTGCTCATTCACCCCTCCGAAACGGCAGTTTTGAAAAAAGCCCCGCGTCACTATCCAGTTTGAGGTAGGCAAGCACATCATCGTAAGTGCCGCTTTGATTTGAGTACAGCGCATAATTCCGCGCGGTGGAGAACCAATCTTTGGTCGAAGGCTTCACGCCACCAACGGCACGCTGCAAATCTCTCGTCGTTAAAGGAACGGGCTTCCCGGTCTTGATCGCCTCGCGCAATTTCTCCTCGATGGCAAGGTCAACCACCGCTTTCAAATCTGCGCCGGAGAATCCATCTGTTCCTCTGGCGATCTGGTCGAAGTCGATCTGGTCTGCTGGCTTATCTCGCAGCATGACTTCGAGAATCGCCGCCCGCGCGGAACGATCCGGCGGCGGCACGAAGATCACGCGGTCAAACCGTCCCGGACGGCGGAGCGCTGAATCGATATGCCACGGCGCATTGGAGGCAGCGAGAATCAAAATACCGTCGTTCGAGGCATCGATTCCGTCCATCTCGGCGAGTAGCTGGTTGATGAGATGGCGTCCGGCGCTCTGGCGCATATCGCTTCGGCTTGCCCCGATAGCATCCACTTCATCAATGAAGAGCACACAGGGCGTATTGCGACGGGCAAGATCAAAAAGCGCGTGCAGGTTGTTTTCGCTCTCGCCCAGATACATATTGAGCACATCGTGAATTCCGATGGAGAGGAAGTATGCATCGACTTCACCCGCCGTCGCCCGCGCCAGATGCGTTTTGCCACATCCGGGAGGACCGTACATCAGAATGCCGCCGCCCACCGACTTGCCATACGCCCGGTACAATTCCGGGTTCTGGAGCGGATGAATGATCTTCATGCGAATCTCGTCTTTGAGCCGCTCCATTCCCCCAACATCTTTGAACGAAATCTTCGAGCGTTCGATGTCTCCTGCGGTTGGGGCGTAAGTCCACTCTGAAACGGGCACGCGAATTCGCGAATCGACTTCCGACTGCTCGACAGGTTTGGCAGCCTTATCGCTAGACGATTGCAACAACGCTTCAAATTCTGTATCCGCCAGCGAAGCATCCTTGCGGACTGCCTGTTCGTAGGCAGTTCTGGCACTCTCCATCTGGGCAGTCTGGTGATAAGCCCGCGCAGCCATGAGAAACGCCTGCGCCGGAGAATCGGGGGTTTTCATCAACTCTTCCAGCACCACCAGCGCCACGAACCACTTCTCTTGGCGATAAAATGACTCGGCGAGGCGGAGTTTGATGTCCACATTGGAAGGATCGAGGGCGACCAGTTCACGGTATTCTTTTTCGGCATTTTCAAAACGCTCATTTTGAAAGAGCATATCGGCGAGATGCTTCTTCAGAGGCACATTGTCGGGAGTAAGTTCAAGCGCCTGACGCAGCCCCTGAATGATCTTGTCCACATCCGTCATGCGAACTCCTGAATGGTAGAGTTGTCGCCCTTAGTATATTATACACCGATAGACAGCGCCTTGTTGATCGCTGCCAGCACTCTCGGCGGAGTCATCGGTAAATCCAATGGTCTTGCTCCGGTTGCGTCGGCAATCGCGTTCGCAACGGCAGCAGCCGTAGGAATGATCGGCGGCTCCCCAACACCACGCGCCCCAAATGGACCATGCTCGGTAGGTACTTCGACGATGATCGTCTCGTAACGTCCCGCCGCCTGTGTTATGGCAGGAACGGCGTAATCCATCCACGATCCGGTTAAGACCTGCCCGTCCTCACCGTAGATGATCCCTTCGTACAATGCCCAACCCAATCCCTGAGTCGCCCCGCCAAGCATCTGTCCCTCGACGGCAAGTGGATTGATCGCCTTTCCCGCGTCCTGTGCGATGACCAGTCGGTGAACTTTCACCTCGCCCGATTCCTGATCGACTTCCACTTCGGCAAGCTGGGCGCAGAAGCCGGGCGCTTGCTCCGGGTCGGCATGACGCCCATGCGCGATGATCGGACCATACTTGCTATCCCACTGCATTCCTTTGGCGGCAATTTCCGCCAGCGAAATCGAGCGTGAGGGCACACCGCGCACCCGAATCATGCCGTTCACGATTTCAAGGTCGGCGGGGTCGGCTTCAAATTCGTCGGCGGCGATTGCCAATATCTGTTTACGGGCTTCCTGCGCAGCTTGTATCACCGCCGGACCGACGGTGTAGGTGGTCTTGCTGCCTGCCGCCACGCCAGCATAGGGAGCGCTGGCGGTATCGTTTACACTCACGCGCACCTGATCAACGGAAACCCCTAAAATCTCCGCCGCCATCAACGCGAAGCTGGTCGTCGT
>DATGQJ010000414.1:0-11716 GCA_035304265.1 Oceanobacillus sp. | reverse complement strand
GGCGTTTGGGGGCTGGAACTCCTGAATGTGAAAACCGGGGTTCATCATCGTCTGCTCGAAAGTCTAGCTGGAGAAAGCGCCGTACTCGGCACAATTTCGCCAGATGAACAGCAGGCGACATTGGTCGTGTTTCTTGATGGTATCCAGAGCAGTTCGGAAAGCGGATCGTTGTATCTCGTCTCGCTGGAAAGTGGTGATGCACAACTCGTCCACGAAGCAGCTGTTCCGTATCCCGTCTGGTCGCAGGACAGTTCGGCGCTGGCGTTCATGCGTCCCGGCGCGAACAACTTGCTTGGCGTACAAGTGGTCAGCGCGTCAGGCACGACGATTGGTGACACCGACATTCCGATTGAAATGAGGACGGGTATGCGCTCGATATACATGTGGAGCAACTGTGATGCTAACCCGACGTGGGAGTGGAGATAGGTGTAAAGAAGTCTCGCCACTCTCTCAGGCAGAGGGATTTTGAGTTCAAGAAACCTCACCCCCAGCCCCCTCTCCACGCAGTGGAGAGGGGGAGTCGAGCGAAGCGAGGCGGGGGTGAGGTGAAAGTTGCCGACATGGACGATCAGCCTCATATAAGACGTGCGCCGCCTGAACTTTGGGAAAAGCTGAAGCCGCTAGCACGGCAGATGCGCCAAGCACCTACGCCAGCAGAAGATGTATTATGGCAGCGGCTTCGCAATCGCCAGTTGAAAAATGCCAAGTTCAGACGCCAGCGGGCGATAGAACGATTTATTGTCGATTTCTATTGTGATGCCGCGAATCTTGTGATTGAGGTGGACGGCGAAATTCATCAATACACCGCTGAGGAAGATCGATTACGGCAGGACTATCTGGAAGCATTAGGGTTGAGGGTGCTCCGGTTCAGTAATGATGAAGTTTTGAACAACCTTGATGCAGTTCTGGAACAGATTGCCGAGGTGTTGGAGCCTCACCTTTAAACTCACTCCCCCTCTTCCGCGAAGTGAAGAGGGGGCTGGGGGTGAGGTTTGTCACCCCGCACTCTGCACCGCAGGATGGGATGCTGTCTGCATCTTGTGTGCTCTGGATACCCGCAAAGCCACGAAAAAGGTGCTGCCTTTATCTGGAGCACTCTTCAGCCAGATCACGCCCTCATGCAGTTCGACCAGCCGTTTGGTGATGGCAAGTCCCAAACCCGTCCCGCCAATCTCGGCTGCTCGCTTGTCCGTCGTCTGGAAGAACTCGTCGAAGATTTGTCCCTGTTCCTCCGGCATGATCCCGATTCCTTCGTCGGTCACGGAAAGCACCACCCACTCACCGTCACGAAGCCATCCCAGAATCGGCAGCGGAAAATTGTCCGATTTTCCCTTTTCTACCTTCACGTTGACGGCTTTGACTCTTACCTCAGGTTCAGTCTTATCGAGGCTGAACTTTAGTCCGTTATCGACAAGCTGGGTCAACACCTGCTTGATGCGCTTTTCGTCGCCGTACACCGTCGATAGGTCAGCCGGTAGTTCGGATACCAGCCGCGCATTCTTATCGGCACGATGCGGTTCCAATTCCTCGAACACCTCTTTCACAAGTTTATCCAGTGACACCTGTGTGTAGTCGAGTTCAAATCTGCCCGCCGCCATCGCGTTCAAGTCGAGCATATGGTTGATCAAATCGAGCAGAGTATTGGTATTGCGGTGCAATTTACCGAGTCGATCCGCCTGTTTCTCGTTGAGTTCGCCGTAAATGCCGCTCTGCAAAAGCTGGCTGTAGCCGACAATCGAGTTCAACGGCGTTCGCAGCCGGTGTCCCAGATTGTCAAGGAAATCGCTGCGGTAACGACTTGCCGCTTCCAGTTGTTGAGTCAGGTTTTCGGTCTTTAGTCGTTCCGCCGAGAGGTCGCTCAAGGTCTGGCGCAAATCGCGGTTGGCAATGCGTAATTCGTCGGTCAATTCTTTCATGGGGTTGAACAACTGCAAGCGCAGCACCACCCAACCCATCCGTGCCGCCGCGATGGTTGCCAGTAAAATACCAATAGGAATCCGCAGCAGCGACTCGAAGAACAGACTGACGAAGACGAGGATCATCAGCAAACCGGGCAGCCGCATCTGTCGCACCGGCTCCTGCGGTGAACTGATGATCATCCCGAAGGCAACCAGCGAATAGACCATCTGCGCCCCAAGCGCCACGTAGCCCAGAGGTTGCAGGGTGAAGTTGGTCAGTTCAGGGGTAAATTCGGCGGTGTAGGCGTTGCCCGTCCAGATGATCAACAACGCCGACGCCAGCACGAAAGGCGACGCCAGCAGCAGCCATTCCGCCAGTTTTCCCGCTTTCGGGACGAAGCGCACGACGAAGAGGAAAAACGTCACCGATGAGAAGCCGATTGCCGATGAGAGCAACTTGAGACGTGCGCTTTCGCCCATCCAGCGCAGAATCGGCAGCGGACCTGACAGTGCCACCACACTCCACATCAGCAGCGACAGGCAGAACAGCGCAAAGAGCAGATTGGTTTTATCACGACGTGGCTGCACCAGCACGGAAAAGAGCAATCCGCTGACGGTGGACAGCATGATCAAACTGGCAACAGCGATAATGGCGTTTTCTAATGAGAGCAATTCCACGCCTTAATCTCCCGTGTACTGTGTTGGCAGGCGCGATCAGGTTAAAGGGTTGTAGGGCGACCTGATGGGTCGCCCCGCAAACCAATTCTCTGATATGCCCTAGTGTAGCACAGGTTTAGGGTTTGAAGCGGCGTGGGACAGTGGGTAAATCGTTTTCGATGCGAGTACGCTTGGCGGAACGCCGCGCGACTTCCGTGGGCAGGCTTAACTGCCCGACCAGCGCCTCGATCTGGACGAGTGCCGAAACGTCGAACTCGTGATGCTCACAAATATCACAGGTATAGGAGGGCATATTCGGCACGCTGATCAACATCCCATGATGTACGCCACTGTAGGTCGTCTCTGTCGGCTGCAAGAACCCAATCTGGCACTGCGGACAGGTAAGCGTGGTGGACATGTATCCCTCCTTCAAATAGGTCAGGACTCCGGGAAACGGTAATGAGTCACGATTCCCCAATCTGACGGTGGCCAATAGCGAATGATCGCTTCTCCCACAATCCGGTTGAGTGTCACCGTTCCGAAAACGCGCGAATCGCGGCTGTTGTTGCGGTTGTCGCCCATCAGGAAATATTCGCCTGCGCCAAGCTGCACGTCGCAGTGTTCGGCACAGCGAATCGGTGAACCCACATCCTTCACATATGGTTCATCCAACGGTTCGCCGTTGACGAAAACAGTCCCATCGATGATCTGAATATGGTCTCCGGGCAAACCGATCAAGCGCTTGATTAAGAGCGGATCATCCGGTTGATCGTCGTCCCCCGGCGGGTCAAAAACCACGATGTCGCCGCGTTCGGGTTGGGAAAGCAGGTAATGTACCCGGCTGACGATGAGGAACTGCCCCGCCCAGAAATTCGGCTGCATACTGGGACCCTCGATGTAGAAACGCACCGTCGCCAGATTGACCAACGTGTAAACCAGCGCGATCAGAATGAGGGTTTCCAGAATTTCACGGATGAAACTTGACCGGCGCAGCCGGGGACGAGGTACATCAACCGTCATGGTCACTTCTTTCGTTGGCTGTTCCGGCAGCCAACCTGATAGGTAAGCAAAACCATCAGCGCCGTCGTGAGGGCTGCCGTTTCACAACTTTCTGATAGAACCGGAAGGGGACTCTCGGACGTGATGGCAGTGTAATCTGCGGCAATGGGTATACTCTTCATCTGCACAGATTTGATTCCATTATAAACCGTGTATGATCTGGCTACAATGTGTCATTTACGTTCTTAGGTAAATTCTAATTCATTCCAAACATTCAATCTCTATGTGCAAATCCGATAGCTGGCGTATACTTACAGTAGATAGACGAAGCATTTGATGGGGCGATCATTGGCTGGCGAAATTGTCCTTGTAGTCGATGACGGCAAGGAAAACTGCGACTTCATCGTTCAATACATCCTGGAGCCGAACGGCTATCAGGCATTGGTAGCGAAAGACGGCAAAGAAGGTCTGGACATGATGGCTCGTTACCGTCCCGATCTCGTGCTGTTGGACTACCAGATGCCGCGCCTCAACGGTATTGATGTGCTCAATGCGATGCAGGCGAACGGGTGGAATATCCCGGTTATTCTGATGACGTTTTACGGCTCGGAAGAAATCGCCATCGAGGTCTTCCGGTTGGGCGTGCGCGATTACGTCAAGAAGCCGTTCTCTGTCGAAGAGATGGTCGCCGCGATTGAGCGGAACATGACGGAAGTGAGGCTGCGCCGCGAGAAAGATGCGCTGACCGAACGGCTGATTCAGGCAAACCGCGAACTGCAACACCGCGTGCAAGAACTCAACGTGCTGTACGGTGTGGGCAAGAGCGTGACCTCGCTTGCGGAGATTGAACAATTGCTGCCGCGCGTGGTGGACGCCGCCATCAAAATCACCGATGCCGAAGAAGGCTACCTGCATCTGGTTCACAAAGATAAGCTGCTGTGTCAGGCGCAGAAGAAGCACAATCAGGCACGTGCCGAAGCGGTCAATTATGAAATCAACGACAGGATCGCCGCTCACGTTGTCGAGAGCGGGCAGCCGGTGCTGATTTCACCGGACAGCGACGGTGGGCAGAGTCCTACGTCGGTGGCATATGCGCCGCTCACATTACGCGGGCAGGTGATTGGCGCGTTAGGCGTGCGCAACGTTTCCGAAAGCGCGATGCCGTTCACCAAACATCACGCGGCACTCTTGAGTGCGTTGACCGACTACGCCGCCATCGCCATTCAAAACGCGCGTAACGTCGAGCAGATCAAACAGACGAAAGAAACCGAGAAGGCGCGTATTCGCAGCACCTTCCAGCGTTTCGTGCCGCCGCAGGTGGTTGACCAGATTCTAGATAATCCCGACTTGCTGCAACTCGGCGGCAAGCGTAAAGAAATCAGCGTGCTGTTCGCGGACTTGCGCGGTTACACGGCGTACAGCGAAAATTTGTCGCCGGAAGGCGTGGTCGAGATGCTCAACGACTATCTGAGCCTTGCCGCGAACGTGATGCTCTCATACGGCGGAACGCTGGACAAATACATGGGCGACGGCTTGATGGCGATTTACAACGCGCCCGATGACGTGCCCGATCATCCAATGGCGGCGCTGGAATCGGCGCTGACGTTGCAGCAGGCGTCACGCGAGTTGGCAGCACAGCGCAAGGATGGATTGTCGTTCAGCGTCGGCATTCACGTGGGCGAGGCAGTGGTCGGTTACATTGGTACGGACTGCGCCATCAATTACACGGCTGTCGGCGACGTGGTGAACCTTGCCAAACGGCTGCAAGAATCCGCCAAACCCGGTCAAATTCTGGTTGAAGAAACGTTGATCCGCCGCTTGAGTGGGCGGGTAAATGCTCAACCACTCGGCGAGATGAAGATCAAAGGTCGCCAGCGTGTCGCGCAGGTGTACGAACTACTGGCGCTGGCGGGTGAGCCGGGGTAGTCCAGCAAGTTCGGCAACTTCCTTTTGTAACTGAGAACGAAACCATCAGTGGCGGCGGGGATAAGTCTCCTTCCGCCATTCGAATTCTTTATTTAATTACATAAGTTATTAACTAACCTCTCATCATACCTTCCAGTTAGTTCTGCTAGACTTGGAAAGTCCAACTGCAACACACTCCTCGTTGGTCAGTTCGTCTCAGTGTTGGATACCCATTCAGTAAAGCCGTATTTCAGGAGGATCAACATGCGTTTGTCCTTTCTTGTTCGGTTTGCGAAAGCTGCGGTTTTTGCGGCGGTGATACTCGTCGGGGCGCTTCCAACTGCGATTGCTCAAGAGGCGACGCCAGAAGCGTTCACCTCGGAGATGATGCAGATGAATAGCTCCTGCCCGCAGAATATCGCTTCAACGCTCGTCGAGCAGTTCGTGAACGATCTGGATGCGACTGAAGAAGCGTCAGCGATGGACGCCACTGAAGCGCCGTCAATAGGAGCTACTCAGGACATGAGCATGATGACTGAAGAAGCACCAGCGATGGATGCGAATGACAGCATTGCGATAACTGAAGCGGCTCCGGACACTACTGAGGATACGGGTCCGTTGTGTATTGTCGGCTGGTTTGCCGGAGATGCCGAAGTTCCGGGACCGGGCGATGATGATGGGCTAGGTCTCGCCTTCGTCACCTTTGACAGCACCACCGGAGAGGTTTGCTATGAAGTTGCGGTGGCAAACATCACGCTTCCGGCAAATGCGATGCATATCCACGTTGGGGCAGCAGGCGAATCAGGCGGTGTGGTCATCCCGTTCCCGACTGCGCCCGACGAGGAAGGTGCAGCGAGGGGCTGCACGACTGCTGAAGACATGGCAGTGTTGGAAGACCTTGCCGCCAATCCTGAAGGCTATTACGTGAATGTCCATACCTCAGACTTCCCCGACGGTGCGGTACGCGCACAACTGATGCCGCTTGAAGAGGGAAGAACGATGCTGGCTGAAATCGGCATTGTGTTCCACGATTTGCGGGGCGATACCTCTCCTGAATCAACCCTCGAACCACCGCCCGGTTCATAGTGAGTTGTTGGGCAGAGCAAGCGCTCTGCCCATTTGATTTTCGTTACCGATGCAACCGCACGCCGTCCAGCACCTTGTCAATCGTCTTTTTGTGGTCGCGCATCGCCATGCCGACGATCTTCAATGCTTCGCTAGTTTTGGCTTTGACGGCGGCGCGGTTGTCAATGTCGTTGCCCGTCGCAAATAGTTCCTCAGTGTAAATGCTGAATTTCACCTCACGCTTCATTGCCCGTTCATAGACTTTGCGCATCTGCTCGGCGTCCGCCTCGAAGATGAGGATCGGCTGGATGCACATCGGTAGATAGACGTTGCCCGATGCATCTTCGTATCGTTCGCCCACGATCCCTTCCACCGTTCCGGCAATCCCGCTGATGGTGAAGGCGGTCACATTCAGCTTTTGCCAGACGGGTAAATCGCTGCGAACCACGACGGCAATTTTGGTGTCAAAAGTCATCGACATAGTGAAAGTACCCTGATGAGATAACGAATTGCTATCCAATCAGGATAATGTCGATGACCCGCCGCTGTCTTTCAGAAAATTGACCTCTTTGGCGTATTGACCGGGGGTGACACCGATCAGGCGTTTGAAGGTGGTGGTGAAGTGGCTCTGGCTGCTGAATCCGGTCTGGTAGGCGACCTCAATCACGGGCAAACCCTGCTTCAAGAATCGCTGCGCCTCTCGGATACGGACATTTTCGAGGTAGGCATGGGGCGGCAGACCGATTTCGCTACGGAACACGCGCAGCAGATAAAACGCATTCCAGTTCACCAGCGCCGCCAGATCCGCCAGCTTGACATCTTCGGCGTAGTGCTCGTCCAGATAGCGGCGCAGCTTTTTCACTTCGCTTCGTTCGCGTTTGAGGGCGTTGGGACGCGGGGGCGGATCGGCATGGCGAGCGATCAACTGTGCCAGCGCCCATAGATAGCGTGACTCGTGTTCTAGGGTGGAAGAGACCGACTCAAGCGCGACGTGCAGACGACGAAATTCGTGGAACAGCGCAGCATCGTGAATGACGGGCTGCGAAAAGAAGGGAATGTCGCGGTTGCGCCCTTTGATCTCGGCGGCGATATGCTGCATTTGCTCGGTTTCAGGGTAGAGGGCGCGGTAACGAAAGCCGGACGGAATCGCCGCTTCGCCCGTGTGCGCCTCGCCCGGATTGATGACGATCAAGCCGGTGGTGGGTGTGACGTATTGATCACGACGGTAGGCGAAGCGCTGCACGCCATCCTCGATCATGCCGATCACGAAATAGTCGTGCATGTGGCGCTTGAAGGAATAGGTGATGAAATTGGCACGCAGCAGTTGAAGGTTATTCAGGTGGGGGACACACCAGAGTTTCGCGTTTTCGCCTTTTTCGAGCATGATGAAGCTATTTGTCGAACAGGTCGCTGACCGCCAACTTGAACCCCGGCAGCAGGTCGCCGCCGTCAAGGGTATCGCCCGGATGGAGTGTTCGCGATCCCGACGGCATATGTACGGCAATGGTCTTGGACTTGGGGTAAAAGACCCACACGGCTTTTGTCCCGTACCGTAGATATTCGTTTACTTTTTGCTGGATTTCGTCGGCGCTGTCGTTGGGAGAGACGACTTCGACGGCGAGATCGGGCGCACCGGGGAAATAGCCTTCGGGCAAACCTTCATCGGGTAGACGGGATTTAGAGACAAAACCGACATCGGGTGCGCGTACCGTGTCTCTGCCATCGGGATTGGTGTGGAGGATAAAACCTGTTTCGGCAGCCGTCACCACGCCCAGATCATGGGTTTTTGCATGATGTTTGATGAGGTAGCCTAAATCCATTGTGAAGTCCCCATGTTGAAAGGCGGCTGGTGCCATGACAATCAATACCCCTTCGCTGAGTTCGAGGCGTTGGTCTTTGTATTCCGGCGAATGCGAGAGTTCCCACAAATCGGCGGCGCTGTAAAGGCGTTCCTGCACAATCACGGTCATGCTCCTGCAATTTCAGCTTGTGGTGACAAGCGCAGCTTTCGAAAAGCAAGGGTGATGAAAGCCGTCAACCCAAGCGCGAACAGAGCCACTTCCAACATGAGTATAAACGGTTCGACGAAAAAGAGGCGGTAGTTGGTCAAATAACGAGAATCATAGGTTTCGAGCGGTGTGCTGCGGGTGGCGGCGAAAATCTGGTAGTAGTAAGGTTCCAGCAGGCTATCGAGCAGAGGCATCAGCAGCCCGGTAGCGAGTAGAACAACGCCTGTGATCAGCAATCGCTTGCTGGTTGAGGTTGTGAGATAGCGGATCAATGCCAGAAGCGAGATGAGATAAGCGATGAGCGCAAAACCACGCAAGGTATCGCCAGTCAGTATCCCGCCATCATGATACCAGTGGAGATACCACAGGAAAGCCGCGAACAAGAAGCCGATCACCAGCAAGCGACGCGATTTTTGCGTGGGATTCATGGTGCTCACTTCTCCTTCTCGCGTTCGCGGGCACGGAAGCTCATGCGCATGGGTGTGCCCTCAAACGGATACACCTTGCGGATTTGATTTTCCAGAAAGCGGCGGTAGGTGAAATGCACCAGTCTCGGATCGTTGACGTGGAGCAGGATCAAAGGCGGGGCAATCGCGACCTGTGCCGCGTAGAGTATCTTCAAGCGTCGTGTGCCGCGCACGGGCGGGGTATGCGTCTGCACCGCGTCGCGTATGATCTGGTTGAGTTCGCTCGTGGGGATACGCACGTGGCGGGCTTCCCAGACTCGCGCTGCGGTTTCTAACACCTGATGGATGCGCTGTCCGGTGAGAGCGCTGATGAAGATGACCGGGGCGTTGGGCACGAAATCGAATCGGGCGCGTACCAACAACTCGAAGTCGTGCAGGGTGTGGCTATCCTTTTCGACGGCATCCCACTTATTGACGACGATCACAGCGCTTTTGCCCGCGTCCATCACGTATCCGGCGATGTGCTGATCCTGCTCGGTCACGCCCTGTGTCCCGTCAATGACGACCAGTACCACGTCGGCGCGTTCTATCGCGTTCATCGCGCGGATGACGCTGAATTTCTCCACCCCCGGTTCGATCCTGCCGCGCCTGCGGATTCCGGCAGTGTCGATGAGGGTCACGCGTTCACCGTGAAAGGTGATGTCGGTGTCGATGGCGTCGCGGGTGGTTCCCGCGATTGGACTGACGATGACGCGCTCTTCGCCAAGCAGACGGTTGAGCAGGCTGCTCTTGCCAACATTGGGACGCCCGACGATGGCGATCTTCATGTGATCGTCGTCGGTTTCTTCGACCTCGTCCAGCAGCGATTCGCCGCCCGCCGCCTCGAACACACTGTCCAGCAAATCGCCCACGCCCAGCCCATGAATCGCGCTGATCGCGTGAACATCGCCAAGTCCGAGCGCGTAAAACTCTACCGCATCGTCAAAGCGGTTGGGGTTATCGGCTTTATTTGCCGCGACCACCACGGGTTTATGCGAACGGCGCAGGATTTCGGCAACTTCTTCATCTGCCGCCGTGAGACCCGCCTCGATGTCCACGACCATCACGATCACGTCAGCGTCGTTGACCGCCATCAATGCCTGTGCCTTGATCTGCGGCACGAAGTCCTTGCTGCCTTCCGCCAGCGGCGACTCGTCGCGCGAACCTTTTGGCTCGTAGACTTCAATGCCGCCGGTATCGATCACGCGAAAATCGACGCCGCGCCAGTCGAATTGCCCCTGTAGACGATCTCGTGTCGTGCCGGGAATATCGTCTGTGACTGCCATTCGTTCGCCCACCAGACGATTGAACAGCATACTTTTGCCGACATTAGGACGCCCAACGAGAGCGACCAGTGGTTTTCGCGCCATAACTGCCTCACAACCTGAATAGTGTAGGGGCGAGGCATCTCGCCTCGCCCCGACCATAATATTTCATTTTATCATACACGTGAGGCGATTCGTAGCCGTAAAGGATCAGGTTTCACGCTGGCTCAGTCGTCGGAATCTGAAGTGGACGTGGCTCTTGGCGTCGCGCTGCTTGACTCCACCACGACGACCATTTGCGCAGGAAGGATCGTGATGTTGACATCTTCCGCCGGTTCGCGCAGGGTCGCTGTCGGGGTGACGTTGTACGTACCTGCCGCCCGCATTGCGCTCACATCAGCGGTGACCCGCACGTCATCCCTCGTCAGCCGTTCGACCAACGGCTGCGGCGCAGTGATGATCAGCGTCACTTCGGAGGGTTCTATCCGATACTGGAAGGACGGATCGCCGCCGATTTGCTCTACCGGAACACGCTCAAGCTGGCGCGTTGCCGTCTGCGCGTCGATGAGGATGGTGACGGTGATATTCGATTCACTGATCGGTATCACGTCAAGTCCGCTGAGATCAAGCGGGACGGTTTCCTCAAAATCATCGGTTCTGCCGGTGATGACAATCGGGACGGTAGGCAGCGTTTGGGGAATATCAGCCGATGAACCCGCCGGAACGCTCAGGTAAACCGTTTGTGGCTCGTAATTAATCCCTCGGATGAAGTAGCCGTCCGGCAGTTCGCCTTCCGTGACCGGGCTGACATTCACTTCACGCACCGTCTCGCTCTCTGAAATCGGGATGGTGACGTGTACGACCTGCGGCGATACCGTCACATTCTCGACTGGATCGCCCTCGGCATCAACGGGGATGGGGCGCACGTCGTCTTCAAACGTCGTCCGCTGCCCTTCGAGATCGATGGTTACTTCGGCGGCGCTGACCTGCTGCACGAGGCTCTGCGGACCGCTCACCTCGACCTGCAATACATCGAGTTCAGGTTCCCCGGCTTCGGTGTCGGGCGGCGGTGGGTTGATGATACGTGGACGGACTTCGACAAGCTGTGAGGCGATGACTTCCAGATCAACCGTGATCTGGCTGGGGATGACGGTATCCACACGCGCACCACGCGCCGCTGTGCCGACCAGTGGCACGGTATGGGTTCCCGGTCCCAGATCAGCCAGATTTGCCGTGACGACCACATCGTCCTGCGTGAGCATAGTGATTTCGCTGCGCTGACCGATCAATCGTACTGTGACTGTCTGCGGTAAGCTCGCCTCGTTGACGATCACCAGCCCGGGCGCTTGATTCACGCGCAGGGGAATACCGGGCATCCTTCGCTCCTCGAACGGGTTGGACTGCGAAACCGCCGTCACCCATACGAGAATGGCGAGTACCAGCGAAAGCAGGAACCACGCGACGTTACGAAG
>DATGQJ010000413.1:0-5320 GCA_035304265.1 Oceanobacillus sp. | reverse complement strand
CCGGCATCCTCATCGGTGTGGACGTGCTACAACACCGCCAATGACGGCATTCTGGGAAACTTTGCCTTAGCGGAAGAACAGGGACGCTCGGTTCTGCATTTCACACGTACCGGCAGTTCTCAGCACGGCGAATCCGTGTGCCACACTTCACAGGGCGGAAGCGCTATCGACGTTTCCGGCTATCAATACCTTTCGGTGGAAGTCGTCTTCAAGATCAACAGCCAATCATTGAGCGGGTGTGGCGAGTTGGGTAGCGAATGTCCGCTGATGGTGAGGCTGGAATACAATCCTGCTGTGCCATCAGATCAGGAACGGGCGCGTTACTGGAATCACGGTTTTTACCTGTGGAATTCGCAGCTTACCTATCCGTCAATCTGCGATACTTGCACGCAGGAACACGAGATTGTCAACGGTGGGGTATGGTATCGCTACCGCAGCGACAATTTATTCGGCGTATTGCCCGGTGATAATCGCCCGGTAGAGATCGTCGCGCTGCGGGTCTATGCATCGGGTCACGAGTACGACGTATACGTGAGCGAAGTATCGCTGCTTGCCAGCGCGAACATCGATCCTGTGCCCGTCGGCTCTCTCACTTCGAGGCTAAAAGCCGAGTCCTAATTCTTTAAGCGAAGTCCATCCCTGCTGCGCGATGATGATGTGATCGAGCACTTGAATGTCGAGCAGTTGCCCGGCAGCGCAGAGGACGCGCGTCAACTCCACATCCTCCGGTGACGGGGATGGATCGCCGGAAGGGTGGTTGTGCGCGAGGATGATCGCCGGGCTGTTACGCGCAATCGCCTCACGAAACACTTCCGAAACCCGTATCACTGAGGCATTCACCGTCCCGATATAGAGAGTCGGCGTTGCGACGACGCGGCGGATATTGTCGAGCAAAATCACCCTGACGTGTTCCTGTGGTAAATTCGCCATATCGCTCATGAATTGTGCGGCATCGGACGACGTGCGAATGGTCGGGCGGTCTGAGTTTCGATAGACCGTTATACGCCGACTCAATTCAAGCACCGCGATAATTTGAGCTACTTTTGCTTCACCCAATCCCTTGATCTCGCTGAGTTCAGCGGGAGTCGCATGAGCAAGTCCCTGCAAGCCGTCGTTGACGGCGAGGATACGTTCGGCAAGCCGGACGACGTTCTCCTGTGCCGATCCTGTCCGAAGGATGATCGCCAGCAATTCAGCGTTTGAGAGCGCAGCAGCGCCATGTGCAAATAACCGTTCGCGTGGTCGGTCTTCATCGGGTATCGACTGCATGGTGACACGCTTCGGTTCGTGTGACGACATAGTTTCTCTCATATTCAGCAGTGAATCTTCCACTTACTATACCCCTATTGATTTGTTTGTGCTGGCACATTTTGTTGCGGCTACGTTATACTGCAAATGAGCAGTTATCTGGAACTTTGGAGCATAAAATGCCTTTTTCTCTGGAAGATACGAGCAGTCTTTTCACCGGGCTGTTGGTTTATGGCGGAATGACGCTGGCTGCCTTCTGGTTGGCGATGATCATCTGGACGTATCGAGACATGCGGGCGCGTTCACGTGACCCCATCGCGCAAATTCTGGTTGCGCTGATGGTGGCGGTGCTCACCATTCCCGGACTGCTGATCTATCTCTTTTTGCGCCCGCGCGAAACGCTTTCAGACGCCTACGAACGCTCTCTGGAAGAAGAGGCGCTGCTGCAAGAAATCGAAGAAAAGCCGGTTTGCCCCGGTTGCAAGCAGCGCGTTCAGGTGGATTGGCAGGCATGTCCCCACTGCCACACCCGTTTGAAGAAGCCGTGTGTGCGCTGCGGAAGAATGCTGGAACTGCCGTGGGAACTGTGTCCGTTCTGTGCGTCGGCACAGCCGAATTTCGCATCTGAGCGCGTTACAGTGCAGCCAAACACGGCGGAGCAGTGGACTGCTCCTGCTGCGACGTATGAACCTCGCAGGAGAGCAGCCCGTAGATCGGAACCCATCGAATTCGTCGAAGGTGACGAAGTGTAGGGTTACTTCATTTCGAGTTCGCCGGATTCACCGACAAGGTGAATCTTGAGGAAATTGGTTTGCCCACCGATACCAAACGGGACGCCTGCGATGATGACGATGGTATCCCCCGGTTCGATCAGCTTGGCATTGTGGGCGGCACGCACGACGGTGCCGATCATCTGGTCAATCGTGTTGAACTCCGGAACCATCAGGGGAAACACACCCCACACCAGCGCCATTCTGCGGTAAGTGATCTCGTTGGGCGTCGCGCACAAGATGGGCGTTTTGGGACGTTCTTTCGCGACGCGCCGGGTGGTATACCCCGTCAGGGTTGATGTGACAATCGCACGGCAATTCAATGCTTCGGCAACCTGCGTGGTTGCCTGACTGATGGCGTCGGAGATCGCTTCGCGCCCTTCGGCGTTTGGTTTATAGATGGTTCTATCCTGTGTGTGGCGCGGCAGCAGGATGTTCTGCTCGGCAATCGCCGCGATATTGACCATCGTCTCCACCGCGCGAACCGGATACTGCCCGCTGGCGGATTCGTTACTCAACATCACCGCGTCGGTGCCGTCGAGGATCGCGTTATACACGTCGCTTGCCTCGGCACGGGTCGGGCGCGGATTATCCACCATCGAGTTCAACATCTGGGTCGCGGTGATCACGGGTTTTCCGGCGATGTTACAGAGCCGGATAATGCGCTTCTGGTGGAACGGCACTTCTTCCGCCGGAATCTCCACACCGAGATCGCCACGCGCGACCATGATCCCGTCACTGGCATCGACAATCGCTTCGATGTTCTCCAGCGCTTCGTGCTTTTCGATTTTGGCGATGATGGCAGCATTGCCGCCCAGATGCCGAATCAGCCAGCGAATCTCGCGGATGTCGTCTTCAGAACGCACAAACGACATGGCGATGTATTCCGTGTTTTTGGAGAGGGCGAACTCGATGTCCGCCCGATCCTTTTCGGTGATGGCGGAAAGTGTGAGCCGCGCGTTCGGTGCCGTCACGCCCTTACGTGAGGTGAGCGCTCCACCGATGACCACCTCGCAGATCAGGGCGCGGTTGGCGACGGCACGCACCACAAATTCCAGTTTGCCATCATCCAGTAGAAGCTGCGTTCCTGCCTTAATGTCACGCACGAATTCGGGATGGGGCAGCGAGATGATGTTTTTATCGCCATTGGCTTCGTCCAACGTCAGGGTGACTTTATCCCCCGGTTTAAGCATCAACGGCTCATTTTCGATCTTCCCAATGCGGATTTTGGGTCCCTGAATATCGCAGAGGATGGCGACCACTGCATTTTCTTCTGCTGCAATGCGTCGCACATCATCTATCGCTTTGCCATGCGTTTTATGATCGCCATGCGAGAAATTAATCCGCGCCACGTCCATTCCGGCGCGGATCATCTGGCGAAGTGTATCTTCGTCGTTGGAGGTAGGTCCAATGGTAGCGACGATTTTGGTGCGTTTCCCGTGAATGCGGTTGGTGACCAAGGCGATTTCCCCGTTGGTTACTGGTCAAGATGCAAATTGGTAAAGGCTTGGATGCCTGCGTATTTTGCAGCGCTGCCGAGTTCTTCCTCGATCCTCAGCAGTTGATTATACTTCGCAACGCGGTCACTGCGGGCAGGCGCTCCGGTTTTGATCTGTCCGGCGTTCATGGCGACGGCAAGATCGGCAATGGTTGTATCTTCGGTTTCGCCGCTGCGATGGCTGGTCACAACCGTCCAGCCGTGACGCTGGCTCATCTGCGCGGCGGCAAGCGCTTCCGTGAGCGAACCGATCTGGTTGACCTTGAAGAGCAGCGAATTGGCGGCTTTTTCTTTAATCGCCCGCTTCACACGCTCGACGTTCGTGACCAGCAGGTCGTCGCCCACGATTTGCACGCGATCTCCAACGGCAGCGACAAGGCGTGACCAGTTCTCCCAGTCGTTCTCTGCCAGACCGTCTTCGATGGAGATGATAGGATATTGATTGATCCAACCTTGCCAGAATTCTACCAGTTCTTCGCCAGTTAGCACGCGTCCTTCGATGTCGAGGTGATATTTGCCGTCGCGGTATAGCTCGGACGTAGCCGGGTCGAGGGCGATGCGAATTTGATCACCCGCTTTGTAACCTGCCTTTTCAATCGCTTCCATGATCACGTCGAGCGCGGCGACGTTGCTGCCGAGACTGGGCGCAAATCCACCTTCGTCGCCGACTGTGGTAGGGTAGCCCTTCTTGTGCAGAAGGCTCTTGAGCGCTTGATAGATTTCGACACCCCATTGCAGTGCCTCGCGGAAAGTCGATGCGCCGACGGGCATGATCATGAATTCCTGAAAGTCGGTGCTGCCTGCCGCGTGTTTTCCGCCGTTCATGATATTCATCATCGGAACGGGGAGGAGGTGCGCATGAACGCCGCCGACGTAAGCATAAAGTGGCACTTCGGCGTAAGCAGCGGCGGCTTTGGCTACCGCCAGCGATACGCCGAGGATGGCGTTCGCGCCAAGATTGCTCTTGGTGGGCGTGCCATCCAGTGCCAGCATGGTTTCGTCGATTTCCTTCTGGTTCAGCGCGTACATGCCGCGCAGTGCTTCGGCGATTGGACCGTTGACCGCCTGTACCGCGCCGAGCACACCTTTTCCGCCGTAGCGTCCTTTGTCGCCGTCGCGCAGTTCAAGCGCCTCGTACTCGCCAGTCGAAGCGCCACTCGGCACGATAGCCCGCCCGAACGAGCCGTCGGCAAGCGTGACTTCTACCTCGACGGTAGGATTGCCGCGTGAGTCGAGAACTTCTCGCCCATGAATATGTTCAATGATCGCCATGATCGTCTCCTGACTGCAAAGCAGCCCACACAGGCTGCTTGTGATGAGCATTTCAAAGGCGAACTAGTGTAGCGCTATTGGCTTGACTTTGCATGTTCAAACCGCCCGAAAGCCCAATCCTGACAGCACATATCGGTTCGGGTAAAATAAACGAAATTTCCGAGTGAGTTTCAAAGGCTTATGATGGTTCAGCGCAGGCTAGTATATCTCGACCATTCTGCGACCACACCTACCGATCCGCGTGTGGTGGACGCAATGCTGCCCTATTTCACCGAGCATTATGGCAATCCTGCGTCCGCGCATGGATTTGGTCGCAAAGCGGAACAAGCGGTTGAGGATGCTCGCGAAACCATCGCTCGACTGCTCAACTGCAAGCCGTCCGAAATCGTCTTCACCAGTGGCGGAACCGAAAGCGACAACCTCGCTATTCGCGGGGCAGCGTTGACCGCACGACAGACTGGACGAGCAAATCATCTGGTGACGACTTCGGTTGAACATAACGCCGTCGGCAAGACTGTCGAGCAACTCGTCG
>DATGQJ010000412.1:0-6689 GCA_035304265.1 Oceanobacillus sp. | reverse complement strand
GCATCGTAAAAGGTGTAGGCGGCAGTAAAACCGATGCGCCCGAAAATGAACAGCGCCGACGCCAGCAGCCAATCGCCAGTATCGACCAGCACCAGCAAGCCGGTAGCGAGAATGCCAATGCTGGTAAACACGGCGAGAAATTTCTTTTTGCCGCGCATCACGTCGGAAATCGTGCCGAGGATCGGGGCGAGAATGGCACTGACAAACAGCGAAATGCTGAGTCCTACACTCCAGTAGGCGGTGGCAGTTGCTTCGCTGGGCAGGGTCGCGCCCGCAACCTGACTGTAGTAAATGGGCAATACTGCCGCGAGGATGGTGGTGGCAAAAGCCGAATTCGCCCAATCATAGAGTGTCCATGCGCGAATGCGACGTTGATACGTGCGTGGGTCAAGGGCGGCTTCAGCCATGATTTTCCTCACAGATAGATGCGCTGGTGATCATAACAATGCTGCGTAATTGTGGAATTTTCGAGCATTTCGCGCAAGTAATACACGCGGTACAATCGAGAAATTCATTACCACGAATGTAACGAGAGGCGACATAAAGCATGAAACGCATCGCGGTACTTACCAGCGGCGGCGACGCCCCCGGCATGAACGCCGCCATTCGCGCGGTTGTCCGTACAGGGGTGACACTCGGCTGCGAGGTATATGGGGTTCACTGGGGCTATGCCGGATTGATCAACGGGGAAATGCGGGAGCTAGGTCCACGTGACGTGGGCGGCATCATCCAGCAGGGCGGCACGATTCTGGGAAGCGCCCGCAGTCAGGAATTCAAGACCGAGGAAGGACGCAAAAAAGCGCTCGACAACCTCTCGATGCATGGAATCGAAGGGCTGGTGGTCATCGGCGGCAATGGTTCGCAGACCGGAGCCTATGAACTTCACAAGATGGGCTTTCCGGTAGTGGGCGTCGCCTCGACCATCGACAACGATCTGCTCGGCTCGGACATCACTATCGGCGTAGACACCGCGCTCAACATTGCATTGGAAGCAATAGATCGGCTGAAAGTCACGGCGTCGTCACACCGGCGGGCATTTCTGGTTGAAGTAATGGGGCGCGACTGCGGCTATCTGGCGTTGATGGCGGGGATTGCGGGCGGCGCGGAAGCGATTGCCATCCCGGAGATCGAATCTTCACCTGAGGAACTCGCCCGAACCTTGCGCGAGGCATACGAACGTGGGAAAACAAACGGGATTATCGTCGTCGCAGAAGGCGCAAAGCACGATGCGGAAGAACTGGCGCAGTATTTCAAAGAGCATCAGCAAATGCTTGGGTTTGAGTTGCGTTCGACTATCCTCGGTCACGTCCAGCGTGGGGGCGCTCCGGGTGCTTATGACCGCCTGCTTGGTTCTCGGCTCGGCGCAGCAGCTACCGAACGCCTTTGTAAAGGCGAGTCCGGTATTTTAGTTGGCATGGTCAGCGGTCAGGTTGTCGCTACCCCGCACGCTGAAATCGCCGGAAGAACCAAGAGTATCAACAAAGACCTGATGAAGTTAGCGGAAACACTGGCGCGATAAGGAGTAGTTGGTAATTGGTTTTTGGCATAACCACCAATTACCAACTCCCTTCTCAATACTTCACCGTCGCCAGCTTCGAGGCGGCGTGTTCGTCCAGCAGCCAGAGGACATTACCGTTTTCAGGCTTGATGATCTGCGCGGGAAGCTCCTCCGGATTCGGCTCCCCCTCCAAAACGCGCTTGACCGTATCGGCTTTGTCTGCGCCCATCACCAGAAAGATAACGTTGCTGGCAGCGTTCAAGGCGGCGGGTGTGAGCGTCACCCGCCACGTATTGAGCGTCTTCACCTGATGCGCGACAGCCCACTTCTTATCTTCGCGCAGCGCATCCGCGCCCGGAAACAGCGACGCGGTATGCCCATCGACTCCCATACCAAGCAACACCAGATCGAAGCGCGGCTTGCCGCTTTGCATCCGGTTGCGGAAGAAGTCGCGCAAGGTCTTGTCGTACTCTTCGGCTGCCTGAATGGGGTCAATCTCACCCCGAATGCGATGCACCTGATTCACAGGCACAGGAACGTGATTGAGCAGTGCCTCGCGTACCATGCGAGCATTGCTATCCATCGATTCCGGCGGGACGCAGCGTTCATCCCCCCAGAAGACATAGGCGCTCTGCCAGTCAACGAGCGCGGTGTACTCAGGCGTTGTCAGCAGTTCATACGCGCCGCGCGGTGTGTTGCCTCCGGCAAGGCAGACGACGAATCGCCCTCGCGCCGCAATCGCCTTCGAGCTAATGGACGCGAATCGTTCCGCCAGCGCCCGATTGACCTGTCCCGCGTTCTGGTAAACGCGCACTTCTCTCGCCATCAGTGTCCTCCACAGCCTAACCACCAGTCCCGCTGATCATCCGCCAGCAGCGCGGTTGCCTCGCCGGGTCCCCACGTTCCACGTGGATAGGACACCAACGGGGGCGCTTGCGGCGTTTCCCAGCCTTGCAGCACATAGTCAATCAGCTTCCACGAAAGCTCGATTTCATCCTCGCGGGTGAAAAGCGACGCATCACCTAAGAGCGCATCGAGCAGCAAACGTTCGTAAGCATCGGGAAGCGCCGTATCTTTGAACGAGTCACGATAATGAAATTCCATATCGGCGGAGCGAATGTCGTTGGCGGAATTCGGCACTTTGGTCTCGAACCTGAGATGAATGCCCTCATCCGGCTGGATGCAGAGCGAGAGCGTATTGGGCATCAGCCGCCGTCCACGCGGAAGGTTGAAATACTGCGTGGGCGGGCGGCGGAACTGCACGATGATCTCGCTGGTCTTGCGTTCCATCGCCTTGCCGGAACGCAGGAAAAACGGCACGTCCTGCCAGCGCCAGTTATCAATGTACAGCTTGAGCGCGGCAAAGGTTGGCGTCTGCGAATTCGGTGCTACGCCCGGAGTCTCAAGATAACCTTCGTATTGAGCGCGAACCGTATCCGCGATGGAAATCGGGCGGATGGCGCTCAACACTTTGACTTTTTCGTTACGCAGCGCGTCGGCGTTGAATGACGCGGGCGGTTCCATCGCCACAAGGCACAAGAGTTGCAGCAAGTGATTCCGGAACATATCGCGCATCACGCCCGCTTTGTCGTAGTAACCCGCACGGGTACCAACGTCGAGGTCTTCAGCAACTGTGATCTGCACGTGATCGACGTAATTGCGATTCCAAATTGGCTCGAAAATCGCATTGGCGAAACGGAAAAACAGGACGTTCTGTACCGTCTCTTTACCCAGATAATGATCGATGCGATAAACCTGATTTTCCTTGAATGCTGCGTGAACGACGTGGTTCAGCGCCAGCGCGGAAGTCAGATCGTAGCCAAAGGGTTTCTCGATAACCACGCGCCGCCAGCCATCCGATTCATCGGATAAGCCAACTGCGTGCAAGTTGCTTATCACCGGCTCGTAGTAATCGGGCGCAGTCGCGAGATAATACAGACGGTTGGCATCGCGCTTTTCCAACTTATCGAGGAACTTGCTCAATCCCTCATAGTCGGCGCGGGTGGCGAGATCGCCACGCCAATAGTACAACTTGCTCGCGAAGCTGTTCCACGATGCCTGATCGAAATCGTCTTTTTCAATGTTCTGCACGTCTTCGCAGAGCAGCGTTCGGAAATCGTCGTCAGACCACGGGCGACGTGCAAAGCCGACGATGTTCAATTCATCGGGTAGACGCTTACGCCGGTACAGATTGTAGAGTGCCGGAATCAGCTTGCGCTGGGTGAGATCGCCGGATGCACCAAAGATCACAAGTGTCGTGGTCGTGGCGCTGCTGTGACCGAGCATAAATTAGTCCTCGCGCTTGATTTCGTGTCCACCGAACTGGTTACGCATGGCGGCAAGCAACTTGGCGGCGTAGCTATCTTCCTGACGACTGACAAAACGCATCATCAATGATAGGGTGATCACGGGCGCGGGGACATCCTGATCAATCGCTTCCGCTACCGTCCAGCGCCCTTCGCCACTGTCGGCAACCCACGCCTTGATCCCTTCCAGATCAGGGTTTTCCTTGAGCGCGGCGGCGGAAAGGTCGAGCAACCACGAACGAACCACGCTGCCATAACGCCAGACTTCGGCGATTTGCGCGACATCCAGTTCGAGATCGGTCTTGCTCTTCATGATCTCGAACCCTTCCGCGTATGCCTGCATCATGCCGTACTCGATACCGTTATGCACCATCTTGACGAAATGCCCTGCCCCATGAGGACCCATATGCCCCCAACCTTTATCCGGCGCAGGCGCAAGCGTCTCGAAAATCGGGCGCAGGCGTTCGACAGGCTCTTTGTTGCCGCCAATCATCAGGCTGTAGCCTTCTTTCAGCCCCCACACGCCGCCGCTTGTCCCCACATCAACGAAGTGAAAACCGCGCTCCTCGACCATCTTGGCGCGGCGGATGGACTCGCGGTAGTTGCTGTTGCCGCCGTCGATGATGATGTCGTTTGGAGAAAGCAAATCCATCAACTGGTGAATCATATCTTCGGTGGTGTCGCCTGCGGGCAGCATCACCCATGCGGCACGCGGCGGCGTTAATTTGCTGACGAGTTCGGGTATCGTCTCCACTGCCGTCGCACCTGCCGCTGCCGCCGCTTCACGGGGTCCGGGGCTGCGATTCCAGACCACCATTTGATGCCCACCTTTTAAAAGGCGCAAATTCATGTTCGCGCCCATCTTCCCAAGCCCGATTAAGCCAAGCTGCATCATGTGCTCCTTGTGAAGAATCTGAAATCCATAAACGAGCTATTATCTCGCGCAATCTGTCATCCAACAAACCGTGATCATCGTCATTCTTTCTGTTATGGAGTTATTGTGAGTAGGGGCAAACTATGGCACAATCCCTTTATACCTCACAACCAATAGATTTGGAGTAATCCCCTGTGCAAAACGTAACCACCCCGAACACAGCGCTTGATCCATCCACCAGCCAACCGGAAGGGCTTGATGCAATTTTCGCTCCTAAGACTGTCGCCGTCATCGGCGCGACTGACCGCGCGGGCAGCGTCGGGCGCACCATTCTCTGGAATCTGATCAGCAGTCCTTTTGGCGGCACCGTATTTCCTATCAACCCGACCAAAACCAGCATTCTCGGCATTCGCGCTTATCCGAATATCGCCGCCGTGCCTGAACACGTCGATCTGGCGGTGATCGTCACGCCCGCGCACACGGTTCCCGGCATTGTCGAAGAGTGCGCCGCAGCAGGCGTGCGCGGATTGATCATCATCTCGGCGGGCTTCAAAGAGCGCGGTCCCGAAGGCGCGGAACTGGAGCGTCAAATTCTGGCGACGGCGCGTCGGGCGGGTATGCGTATCATCGGTCCCAACTGCCTCGGCGTCATGCGTCCGATTGGAGGACCCAACGCGACCTTTGCCAGCGCAATGGCGCGTCCGGGGAACGTCGGATTTATCTCGCAGAGTGGAGCGCTTTGCACCGCCGTCCTCGATTGGAGCTTCAGCGAAAACGTCGGTTTCAGCGCCTTCATGTCCATCGGCTCGATGCTCGACGTGGGTTGGGGCGACCTGATCGATTATCTTGGGCGCGACCCAAACACGCACAGCATCGTCATCTACATGGAATCGGTGGGTGATGCCCGTGCCTTCATCTCCGCCGCGCGTGAAGTGGCGTTACGCAAGCCGATCATCATCATTAAGGCGGGGCGCACCGAAGCCGCCGCCCAAGCCGCCGCATCCCATACAGGTTCGCTCACAGGCAGCGACGAAGTTCTGGACGCAGCCTTCCAGCGCAGCGGTGTTCTGCGGGTAGACCGCATCGCCGACGTGTTTTACATGGCGGAAGTGCTCGCCAAACAACCCCGCCCCAAAGGTCCGCACCTGACCATCATCACGAATGCAGGCGGTCCCGGCGTGCTGGCAACCGACACCCTCATTACAGGCGGTGGCGAGCTAACGCCGCTCTCTGAGGAAACAATGAAGGCGCTCGATGATCTGCTGCCCGAACACTGGAGCCACAACAACCCCATCGACATCCTCGGAGATGCGGGACCCGAACTCTATGCAAAATCGCTTGAAATCGCCGGGAAAGACCCCCACGCCGACGGCTTGCTCGTCATCCTCACGCCGCAAGCCATGACCGACCCTACCCAGACGGCGGAAGCGCTGCGCGGTTTCGAGGGTTTTCACGACAAGCCGGTTCTCGCAAGCTGGATGGGGGGACCAGAGGTCGCAGCAGGAGAAGCCATCCTCAACCGCGCCAATATTCCGACTTTCCAGTTTCCCGATACGGCTGCCCGGATGTTCAACTATATGTGGCGCTACGAACATAACCTGCGCAGCCTCTATGAAACGCCGATCCTGCCTCAAGACTCATTTCAGGAAACGCCGGATCGGGCACTGGTCGAGAGCATTCTCAAGAAGGTGCGCGAGTCCGGGCGTGACATTCTGACCGAGTACGAATCCAAGCAGGTGCTCGCCGCTTACTACATCCCCACCATCCCAACGCAAGTCGCGCAGGATGAGGATGAGGCGGTGAAGATCGCCGAATCCATCGGCTTTCCGGTGGTACTCAAACTGAATTCAGAGACCATCACGCACAAAACCGATGTCGGCGGCGTGCAGTTGAATCTGGCTACGCCCGATGCAGTGCGCGAGGCATATCGTTCTATCGAGCAGTCGGTGAAGGAACGCGCGGGCGAAGGACATTTCCAGGGTGTCACGGTTCAGCCGATGGCAAAACTCGA
>DATGQJ010000411.1:0-4976 GCA_035304265.1 Oceanobacillus sp. | reverse complement strand
CCTTGATGAACTTGCCGCAGGAACGGCTACCCCCGGCGGTGGTGCGGCGGCGGCTTACGCGGCTGCCATGGGCGCGGCGCTGTGCGAGATGGTCGCCCGTCTCACCGTCGGGAAGAAGAAATATGCCGATGTCGAAGCGCGGATGATGGAGATCATCGTCGAAGCGGACGAACTGCGCAAGAAACTCACCGACGGTGTGCAACAAGATTCTGCCGCTTTCGATGCTGTAATGGCGGCACTTCGCCTCCCCAAAGATACCGAAGCACAACAAACCGCACGCGCGGAGGCAATTGAAGCGGCAACGATTCGTGCTGCGGAAGTACCGCTGGAAGCAGCGCGGTTGGCGACCCGCGTGATCGAGCTTGCCGCCGAACTCGCTGAAACGGGAAACAGCAACGCGGTCTCCGACTGCGGTTCTGCGGGTGCATTGGCGGGTGCAGGACTTCACGCCGCCAGTTTGAACGTCCGAATCAACGCGGCTCAGGTCAAGGATCAAGCGGCGGTTCAGCAGTGGCAAGAGACGCTCGCCGAATTGCAACAGCGTGCATCTCAAGCCAATCAACGGCTGAATGCGGCTATTCAGGAACGCGGTGGCATTACTCCATGACCGAACAAAAAGCAATTTGAAGGCAAGTACATGACCCATTCGCGTGAAATTCGTGCCCCGCGTGGCACACAACTCACCTGCAAAAACTGGTTGATCGAAGCTGCCTACCGGATGCTCCAGAACAATCTCGATCCCATGGTCGCAGGCGATCCCCAGAACCTGATCGTGTATGGTGGTCGGGGGAAAGCCGCGCGGAACTGGGACGCATTCGATGCGATTCTGGAGTCGCTGCGCAAACTCGAACCGGATGAGACGCTGCTGGTTCAATCGGGCAAGCCCGTCGCCGTCTTCCGAACGCACGAAGATGCGCCGCGCGTCCTGATCGCCAACTCCAACATCGTGCCAGCGTGGGCGACGCAGGAGAACTTCGACCAGTGGGAAAAAGCGGGTCTGATCATGTACGGGCAGATGACCGCAGGAAGCTGGATTTACATCGGCACGCAGGGAATTTTGCAGGGAACCTATGAAACCTTCGGCGCAATCGCCCGTCAGCAGGGATGGTCTAGTCTGGCGGGAAAATTCGTACTCTCGTCAGGACTTGGTGAGATGGGCGGCGCTCAACCTCTTGCCATCACCATGAATGAAGGTGTCGGTCTGCTGGTCGAGGTGGATCGCTGGCGTGCCGAACGCCGCCTGTCGCTGCGCCAGTTGGATGCGATCAGCGACAATCTTGAGGAAGCAATGACATGGGTGGAAGAGGCGCTCAATGAACGCAAACCCCGTTCGATTGCCCTGATCGGTAACGCGGCTGAGGTATTGCCCGAATTGGTGCAACGTGGCGTCGTGCCGGATATTGTCACCGACCAGACTTCCGCTCACGACGTGCTCTATGGTTACATCCCTGCCGGTCTTTCGCTGGAAGAAGCCGCCCACCTTCGCCAATCCGACCCTGAAGCCTACAAGCAAAGGTCGATGGAGTCGATGGCGCGTCACGTTCAGGCAATGCTTGCGTGGCACAGGAAGGGTGCGATTGTCTTTGATTACGGCAACAACCTGCGCCAGCGTGCTTTCGATTACGGCGTGCAAGATGCATTCGCCTACCCGGGTTTTGTCCCGGCTTATATTCGCCCGCTGTTTTGTGAAGGCAAAGGACCTTTCCGCTGGGTGGCGCTCTCCGGCGACCCTGAAGACATCTACGTCACAGACCGCGCCATCATGGAATTGTTTCCAGAGAACGAACACCTCACCCGCTGGCTGCGTTTAGCGCAGGAAAGGGTTGAATTTCAAGGATTACCTGCCCGTATCTGTTGGTTAGGATACGGCGAGCGGGTAAAAGCCGGACTCAAATTCAATGAACTAGTCGCTTCCGGCGCAGTCAAAGCACCTATCGTCATCGGGCGCGATCATCTCGATAGCGGATCGGTTGCCAGCCCTAACCGCGAGACCGAAGCCATGCGCGACGGCTCAGATGCAATCGCTGATTGGCCCCTACTCAATGCGCTGATCAATGCCGTCGGCGGGGCAACGTGGGTGAGCATTCATCACGGCGGCGGCGTTGGGATCGGCTACAGCATTCACGCGGGACAGGTGATCGTCGCGGACGGCACACCTCAAGCTGCGCGTCGTCTCGAACGAGTCCTCACCACCGATCCGGGCATGGGCGTGGTTCGTCATGCCGACGCTGGCTACCCGGAAGCTATCGAATTCGCACGCAATCACGGGATCAAAATCCCGATGCTAGACTAGCCATGCAGGTCGATCTGCTCATTCACAGCGCCTCGCAAGTCGTCACCTGCGCCAGCCCCGAAGGTCGGCGGCGCGGTCACGAGATGTCGGAGGTTGGCATCATTCCAGATGGCGCAGTTGCGATTCAAGGCGACACCATCGTAGGTATCGGAAAATCGAGTGACCTTCTCGCTGAATACCAAGCCACTCAACAAATCGACGCTGCGGGCATGGTCGTCTGCCCCGGCTTTGTTGATCCGCACACCCATGTCGTGTACGCCGGAGATCGGATTGGCGAGTTTGAAAGCCGCATTCAGGGCAAGACCTACATGGAGATCATGCGCGAAGGCGGCGGTATCCTCAGCACCATGCGTGCCGTCCGCGCCGCGTCGGTGGAGCAATTGGTCACGGAATCCCGCCCTCGCCTCGACATGATGCTGGCGCTCGGCACGACCACTGCCGAGGTCAAAACCGGCTATGGTCTGGACACCGACTCCGAACTCAAGATGCTCAACGCGATTGCGGCGCTAGCCGAAACGCACCCGATGGACATCGTGCCGACCTTCATGGGCGCACATGCCATCCCATCGGAATACCGGGATCATCCTGACGAGTACGTTGAGATGGTCATCCGGGAAATGCTGCCCGCAGTCATCGACTGGTATCGTTCCAACCAATCGTGCTTTCCCAACGTGCCCTTTTTCATTGACGTGTTCTGCGAGAATAACGCATTCGATGTTGCCCAAAGCAGCAGTATTTTACAGGCGGGCGCGGAGCTTGGGCTGCGCGTCAAAGCGCACGTGGATGAATTCACCGCGCTCGGTGGCGTGCAGATGGGCATAGCGCTGGGGGCGGTTTCGCTGGATCATCTCGATGCCACTCAGAGCGACGACGATATAAATACGCTTGCCGCTTCCTCTACTGCCGCCGTGATCTTGCCTGCCGTGAATTTCAATTTGGGCAGCACGCATTTCGCGGACGCCCGCAGCCTGATTGATGCGAATGCAATTGTCGCCCTCGCCACCGACATCAACCCCGGTTCGTCGCCCTGCCCTTCGATGCCGCTGGTGATGGCGATTGCCTGCCGCTATCAACGGCTGCTCCCGTCGGAAGCATTGATCGCGTCCACCATCAACGCGGCTTATGCAGTCGGATTATCAGATCGGGTTGGCTCTCTGGAACCGGGTAAACAGGCGGATCTACTCCTGATTGATGCGCCGGATTATCGCCACCTTGCCTATCAATTCGGTGGTAATCTTGTCCGACACGTGATCAAAAAAGGCGTTCAGGTCGTGTAGCTATGGTTAATACCATCGTGATTGACGGCACCAGTCTCACGATTGAACAGGTTGTCGCCGTCGCCTACGGCAAACCCGGCGATCCTTACGTCGAGTTGAGCGACGAGGCACTCAGGAAAGTTGCCCGTTCTGCCGATGCCGTCCGCCGCCTCGTAGACGAGGGAACCATTGCCTACGGTATCACGACGGGTTTTGGCGCATTCAAAGACCGTATCATCCCACCGGAGCAGGTGGAAAAACTGCAACGCAATATCATCGTCAGTCATGCGGTTGGGGTTGGCGATCCTTTTGACATCCCCAATACCCGCGCGATCATGTTGATCCGCGCCAACACCCTTGCCAGAGGATACTCCGGCATCCGCCCGGAAACGCTGCAACTGCTGCTGGACATGCTCAATCGGGGTGTGCATCCGATCATTCCGGAAAAAGGTTCGCTAGGCGCGAGTGGCGATCTCGCGCCGCTTGCCCACATGAGCCTGACCATCATCGGCGAGGGCGAAGCCGAATATCAGGGTGAACGATTGCCCGGTGCCGAAGCGCTGCGCCGTGCCGGATTGAAGCCGCATGTTCTGGCGGCGAAAGAGGGACTGTCGCTCACCAACGGCACGACGATTATGTGCGCCGTCGGTTCGCTCGAAACCTACCGAGCGGAGATGCTCAGCAAGGTAGCCGATATTGCAGGCTGTCTCAGTTTGGAGGCATTGAACGGCACCCCCTCGGCTTTCGATCCGCGTATTCACCAGTTGCGCCCCTTTCCGCGTCAGGAAGAGTGTGCCGCTTACCTGCGCAGCCTGCTGGAAGGCAGCCAGTTCGTGCGCGGGGATGATCCCAGCAATGTGCAGGATGCCTACACCCTGCGCTGCATTCCGCAGGTGCATGGCGCGGTGCGGGATGCCATTGCTTACGCTCGCTGGGTGATGGAAATCGAACTTAACGCAGTCACGGATAACCCACTTATCTTTGTGGATGATGACACCGACGAAATCACCGTGCTTTCTGGCGGGAACTTTCACGGCGAGCCGCTGGCAATTTGCATGGATTATCTCGGTCTTGCCATGAGCGAAATGGGCAACATCTCCGAACGCCGTATCATGCGCTTGATCGATGAAGCCTCGAATACCCACACCCTTCCGGCATTCCTCACCCGCGACGGCGGACTCAATTCCGGCTTCATGATCGTTCAATATACGGCGGCAGCATTGGCAACCGAGAGCAAGGTGCTCTCACACCCCGCCAGCGTCGATTCCATTCCAACTTCTGCCAATGTAGAAGATCATGTGAGCATGGGCTGTACGGCGGCGCTCAAAGCGCGACGTATCATCAACAATGTCGAGCGCATTCTCTCTATCGAATTGATGTCTGCCGCGCAGGGAATTGACTTCCGCAAGGAAGTGACCCCGCCCGGC
>DATGQJ010000410.1:0-3695 GCA_035304265.1 Oceanobacillus sp. | reverse complement strand
AAGGCGGGCTGTTCCAACGAAAACGAGAGCGTATCCGCCATCTGCGCTGCGGTTTCTCCGCCAGCGCCCGCATAGGTCATCGCCAGCGCCTGCGAAATGCTGTAGGGCGAAAACAGCAGGTTGCCCTCGGTGTTCTCCTCTACTGCCGCGTATAAATCCAGCGCGAACGCCGTGTTTCCGGCGACCAGTTCCGACACCTCTTCCTCCTGTGCAGCTATTCCGCCGAATGACGCCAAAATTAGGGTGAGCGCAGACGACAGCAGACAGCGTTTCCATTTGTTCATCATATTCCTCCCTTAAACCGCAGGGGCACATTGGCGTGATGTTCGCTGAATGATTAGTGTTCCTGCTATACCCTCGGATTCATTACCCGTCCCAAAAACAGAAGTGTTCCGGTTCGGGGGTCACGGATAGCAAAAATAAACGGACGGTCAATACGGACTTCGATTCGCTTGACTGGTATGCCATAGGACGCCCAGCTGAGAGTTGTTGCCGCCGCTTCTGTCCCATTTTCGTCCACACAGATAAAGACTTTATGCCGCACATCGCTAATGGATAATGGTTGAGGCAGCGTTCCTTCTATCATCTTGGTGAAATCGGCAGTCGCTTCGTCGAATGCGTCTACCACTCCCAGCGACCGCAGTGTCGCTGCAAGACTAGTTCCAACGTCAAACTTGAACTTCGGCAAATAGACCAGTACCTCAGTCGAGCGAAGTTTGTAGATCGCTTTGTTCAGTTTGTTGGCGTCTAATTCAGACGCAATTGCCTCAAATTGTCCCTCATCCGGCATAATAACGGTAAAGGTGAAGTTGCTGCCTTCATAGGGGAACTCGACAATCTGGAAACCTTCGTCCTGTGTATATGGGAGATCGAAACCCTGACACATGAATGGAGCGCTTGTGGTTGTGCCGTCGAGGAGATGAAAATCGTGATCCCGCGTGTTGAAGGAATCAAAGCACCTTCGCCAGCTACCGTAGAAGTAGATCGTGTTTGCCAGCATCAGGCGCGTGATCGGTGAGATCTCGCCTTCAGGAACGATGTTCTGAATTCGACCCGCCGTTTGCGCTGCGACCCAGTCGTTGATCTGCTGGCGGGCATCCTCTGGCGCGTTGGCAAAGTCAGTTCGTTGAAGACTGCCGCCATAGTATTGTTTGATCAACGTGTCATATTCGGAATTGAAGGGAAATGTTTGCTCAACCCATAGAGCATTGGCAATCCGCAGCGTCGTTGTCCATGAGTCATTCGCTGAAATGCCCTTTATATTTCCCCGCTTTACGAGGTCGGCATAGAGATCGCGCACAAGGTGATAGTGTAGCGCGGGCTTTTCCAGTTCGAAGAAAAGTGCATCTGCTATCTGTTGAGCGGTCCGACCTCGCGCCCCCGCGCAGATCATTGCCAGCGCCTGCCAGATACTATAGGGCGAAAAGACAATATTTTCGCTGTTGTCTTGCCCAAGTTTCCTGTAAACGTCGAATGCGAACGCCGAAATCCCCTCGCTCAGTTCAGGCATATCTCATCCTCTCGTGCAAACGCGCTCACGCTCATGAGGGCGCAAACCGCTACGATCAGCCACACACCAAGCTTGCGAGTCATTCCATCCTCCTACCTACCTGTATTTCAGGACGTTCGGGTTCGCCGGAATGTTCCCTTGCGTTATAATCAGCGAAGCCAAAAGTAGAAAGTCTTTCCACTCATTACTTTCTACTTTTCACTTGTTTAGAGTAACGTTGACCTCACGAGGTGGCAAATTGGGCGAGAGCAAGAGCATTGCAATCGGACAGAATGTGAAGCGGATTGACGCGCTGGGCAAGGTCACGGGCGAAACCCCGTATCCTGCCGACATCAACATGGAAGGTCAGCTATGGATGAAAATCCGCTTTAGTGACCGCGCTCACGCCCGCGTCGTGGCAATTGATACCAGCGCCGCCGAAGCGCTGCCGGGTGTTGTCGGCATTTTCACGGCGAAGGATGTTCCGGTAAACGAGTACGGTCTGGTGACGAAAGATCAGCCCGTGTTGTGCGGACCCGGCAGTAGCAAGGCAGGCGCGGACATTGTGCGCTGCTACATGGATATGGTCGCGCTGGTGGTTGCGGAAACCAACGAGATCGCGGCAGAAGCGGCAAAGCTGATCGACATCACTTACGAAGACCTGCCGCCCGTATTTGACCCCATCGAAGCGATGCAGGAAGGCGCACCGCAGATTCAGGAAACCATCCCCAACAACATCCTCGTCCACTACCGCACCCGACACGGTGACATTGCGGCGGGTTGGGAACAGGCGGAAGTGGTGATCGAAGGCGAGTTCCATACAGGTTATCAGGAACACGCCTATTTACAACCGGAAGCCGGACTCGCTTACATCGACGATCAGGATCGCATCACCGTCATCGTCGCAGGGCAGTGGACACACGAAGATCAGGGTTTGATCGCCCATGCCCTCAATTTACCCGAAGATCGCGTGCGGGTGATCTATCCGGCAATCGGTGGCGCGTTTGGCGGGCGCGAGGACATGAGCGTTCAGATCGTACTGGGTCTGACAGCCCATTATCTGCGCCGTCCGGTCAAAATTGAGTGGAGCCGCGAAGAGTCGATCCTGTTCCACCACAAGCGTCACCCCATCCATATCAAGACCAAGTGGGGAGCGCGGCGCGACGGCAAAATCGTGGCAATTGAGGCGACTGTGATTGGCGACGCAGGTCCCTACAATTACACCTCAACCAAAGTGCTGGCGAACGCTAACCTGATGGTTCCCGGTCCCTATGAAGTGCCAAACGTTCACGTCGATACTTACGCGGTGCTGACCAACAACATCTGCACAGGTGCGTTTCGCGGTTTTGGCGCACCGCAGGCGGCGTTTGCGGCAGAAGGCATGATGAATCGCCTTGCCGAAGTGCTGCAAATCGATCCGATAGAACTGCGACTAAAGAACAGCATTCAGGAAGGCAGCATTACGTCGGTGGGGACGCCGCTGCCCAAGGGCGTGAGTATGCCGCAGGTGATCGAGGCGTGTGCCCGTGAGAGCTTTTGGTCTCAGAATGGCTCGTCATGGCAGCAAAAGACGATTGAGCAGCCCGCAAATCCGGCGCTGCGGCGCGGCATCGGCTTCGCCTGTGGCTACAAGAACGTCGGTTACAGCTTCGGCTTCCCGGAGCAAAGCTGGGCGACGGTGGAACTGCACGGAAACGCCGAAATCGAGCGCGTGGTCGTGCGTCACGCGGGCGCGGAAGTGGGGCAGGGCGCTCATACTGTGATGGTGCAGATGGCAGCGGATGCGGTAGGCGTTCCCATGGAGTGCGTGGAACTGGTTTCGCATGATACGGCGGAAACCATGACGGCGGGCAGTTCGTCCGCCAGCCGCCAGACCTTCATGGCAGGCAACGCCATCAAAGGCGCGGCGGAACGAGCGTTGGAAGCGTGGAAAAATGAAGAACGTCCCGCGATTGCGACTTACCAGTATCGCCCGCCAAGAACCACTGCCTACGACCCGATGACGGGTAAATCCGAGCCAAACTTCGCTTATGGCTACGTGGCGGAAGCTGTCGAAGTGGAAGTAGACATCGAAACCGGATTCGTGCGCGTGCTGCGTGTGGTCTGTGCCGACGACGTAGGACATGCCGTCAACCCGCAGTTGGTTCAGGGACAGATTGAAGGTGCTGTCGTGCAGGCGCTTGGCTACGCCGTCATGGAGAACCTG
>DATGQJ010000409.1:0-5046 GCA_035304265.1 Oceanobacillus sp. | reverse complement strand
AAGAGCGCAGATAATCAACGGTGAGTTTGTTGTTCTAGAAGGTTCAACAGCATTAGTTCGAATGGAGGGTGGATACAAAGCTCTCAAAGAGCGGTTGATCCGAAACCAGAGCTTAGTGCAATCTGACAACCTATATCGTTTTACGGAGAATGTCCCTTTTGATAGCCCAAGCGCAGCGGCGGCTATTGTGAGGGGACAGAATACAAATGGACGTGTCTATTGGAAACTGGACAACGGTCAAAGCTATGGTGAATGGCTTGATGCACGCATAGCAGCACAGGAAACAAAAACAGAGATAGGGGCTTTGTAAACCTCTACCCCACCTTCTTCCCCGCCAGAATGCGCGTGATCTGTTCGATGTGATTGACATCGTGCCACGCGGCAAGCGCAAGCTGATCCTGAAGCGTCATCACGCCCCGGCGGGGATGTCGGGCGGTGCGCTGCCAACTGCTTTCGTCCAGTCCTTCAAGATAGGCGAGGAAACGATGTCGGCGGCGCACCCATTCGTCATACACAGCGCTTAAATCCTGCTCGTTATAGCGCCGTTCCACCGCCCACTCGTCCGGGTTCGGGTTGGGAAGGTCGGGAACATCACGCTCCACCGTCAGCGAAGTGCGTTCCTGAAACACATCCTCATAATCGCGCAAATGGCACAGCACTTCCAGCACCGTCCAGCCTGTGCCGCCGTCACGATAGGTGGTCGCATCCTCGCGTGAAACTGATTTGAGGATGCCCCCCAGAATTTGCAAGCCTTTGCGTAGCTGGTCAATTTGCCAGCCGCGAATGGTGGATGCGGGAAGCATGACAGCACCTCTTCTCTAAATGGGGTTAGGATTATATCCTGTACTGCTCAGGCGGGCAGGGCATTGTGCAATCCTCGCGCGATGGCGACTTCCGGCGCAATGCTCACTTCAATCAGCGGAAGGTGCAGGTTCAGCTTCGCGTTGGCGCGAGTGGAAAGGACGATATTACCCTGCGCGTCATAGACAGCAACGTAGAGTTCGGGCAGCGCGTCAATCATGCCGGGGATGTCCTCGTCGTCAGCGCATTGTGAGAGCGAATAGTAGATGGTTGCCTGCCCGTCATTATCGGTCACCGCCATGCCAAGCGGATCGTCGGGATTGGTTTCGTCACGGTCAAACAGGCAAATGGGCACGTTTGGAAGTGCGACGGGTGGTTGTTGGCGAAGGAACACCCGCACGGTTGTAGAGAACATAAGTACCCCCAAGGTAGAGACATATCCACATTATATAAATCTCGTAAATTTTCTTATGCCCTAAAAATGGGGGTTATGGATTATCGTAAATGGCGTGCGTTCCGATACGGCGGAACAGGAAAATCGTTTCGCCCGTTTCTTCCTCTTGTTCTTGCATGAAGGTGAACACATATCCTTGGGTTATGTGTCCTTCCCAAATGTCCTCGTATCCTTTCATTTTCTTGACGCGCAGGGAAGGATGAAATGGATACTTCGGATTTTCTCTGAAGAATCGAAACTTCTCTTTTGCTTGCTGCTGAACTTGCGGGGGTAACTTCTCAAAATCTTCCTTGAAGCTCGCTAATCGATTGAACTTCATACGGAGCAACTTGTTAGAGCGAGTCGATGAAGTCGTCTATGTTATCGAATTCCTCAAATCTTCCAGCACGCAAATCCTCATCTGCCTCACGTTCTTTTGCCTGCCATTCCTCTGTCCAGAACCATGCTTGCTCAGGATCGATTTCGACAGGTTCTTTGGTTTCGGGATGAATGGCAAACCACTTATAGCTGCCGTCCGGCTGCTGTTCGCGGGTGAATCCGAATGCCAGAAGCCGCTCCGGATCGATGTCGTGCTGTTTGGTATGACCCTTCATGTGGTTTTACCCTCTGAAACCTTCCCCCATTGTACACGCTTTTTCATCTGATTATAAGCTAACCTGCCTTGTGTTTCAGACCTGATTACGATAAACTTCAGCGCATAGTGATTGGAGTGTTCGCTTATGTCTGGCAACCAGAACCCGCCAGCACAGCCGCCATCCGTCGATCCCCCACAACCACCGACCATAGAACCACCGAACCCGCCCAGCATCAATCCGCCGCAGCCCCCGGAAATCGACCCGCCGAGTCCGCCAGAGATCACGCCGCCTGTACCGCCGACCATAGAACCGCCGAACCCACCGACGATTGATCCCACGCCGCCAAACCAGATCGAAGACCGGGATGAGCAGCAGCCTCCACAGGGCGATACCATCGAAGAGCGTCCGCAGTGGGCAGATGAGGACACCAGACCCAACCGTCCGATAGATGACCCGCGCCCAGACGAGCCAGCGGAAAGCGATGCGATTGAGTAGGCTTCAGGCAGTTACCGGAAGCCCAACCATTTCCTCACTCACGCGCCACAACCGACGCTGTACTGCTTCGTCGTAAGACGCTTTGGACGAGCGATGGGGTTTGCATTTCACAAAATACTGCCCGGTAGTGCCTTCCACTTCCGGCGACGACGCGAGATAGATGATCGTACTCGCCCCTTGTTCCGGTGACAACGCTAACGGTCTCATCACCACTTTGGCAATACGAGCCAATGTGCCGTTATTTGCGCCAAAATTCGTGTTGACGAAACCCGGATGCAGGGTGTTCGCCGTTACGTTTGTCCCGTTCAGCCGCCGTGCCAGTTCGTAGGTGAACATAATGTTGGCAAGCTTGGATTGCGCATAGGCGACCATCCAGCCATAGCGCCGCTGCTTGAATGCCAGATCGTCGAACTGGATTTTGCCGCCTTCATGCGCATCCGACGCGACGTTAACAATGCGGGCGGCAGGGGCGCGTTTGAGAGTATCGAGCAGCAGGTTCGTCAGCAAAAAGTAGTTCAGATGGTTGAGCGCCCACGTCATCTCGATACCATCCGCAGTCTCTTCCCGTCGCAGAAACATTCCGCCCGCGTTATTCACCAACACGTCGAGATGTTCATATTTGCGCTGAATCGCCGCCGCCAGTTCGCGTACCTGCGCCTGCACGGAAAGATCGGCGAGAAGCGCTTCGACAGCATTGTTCCCACTCGCCTGCTGAATTTCCTTTACAACGCTCTCGGTTCGCTCGGCGCTGCGCCCGACGACGATCACCGTCGCGCCCATCTTCGCCAGTTCCAGCGCCGTCACCTTGCCGATGCCGTTGGTTGCGCCTGTAACCACGCAGATTTTGCCGCTCATATCTGCCATGTGTTTGCCCTCAGGTTGTGAATATGCTCCATAAATATGTCGGACTATACCGCATCATCCGGTGCGTTCGGAAAGCAATTGGTCTCAGGCGGACACCGGAAGCCCAACCATTTCCTCGCTGATGCGCCATAATCGCCGCTGTGCTGCCTCGTCGTAAGACGCTCTGGACGAGCGGCGGGGTTTGCATTTCACAAAATACTGTCCGGTGACGCCTTCCACTTCCGGCGACGACGCGAGATAGATGGAGGTGCGTGCGCCCTGTTCCGGCGACAGAATGAACGGCTTGAGCAGCCCGATGCCGACTTTCAACCAGACGCCATTATTCGACCCGAAGTTCGTGCCCACAAAACCCGGATGCAGCGCATTCGCCGTTACGTTTGTCCCATTTAGCCGCCGCGCCAGTTCGTAGGTGAACATGACATTGGCGAGTTTGGATTGCGGATATGCTGCCATCAAACTACGCTGTTTTGTGAACTGGAGATCGTCAAAATTGATCGTACCACTGGTATGCGAGTTCGAGGCGACGTTGACAATGCGGGCGGCAGGGGCGCGTTTCAGCGTGTCGAGCAGCAGGTTGGTGAGCAAAAAGTAGCTGAGGTGGTTCAACGCCCACGTCATTTCGATACCGTCCGCGCTCTGTTCGCGCTTGAGGAAGACACCACCTGCATTATTCACCAGCACGTCGAGATGGTCATATTTGCGCTGGATCGCCGCCGCCAGTTCGCGCACCTGCGCCTGTGCTGAAAGATCGGCGATCAGCGCTTCGATGTTGTGGTTTCCACTCACTTGCTGGATCGCCTTCACAACCGTCTCGGTTCGCTCGGCGCTGCGCCCGACGACGATCACCGTCGCGCCCATCTTTGCCAATCCTAACGCCGTCGCCTTGCCGATGCCGCTAGTCGCGCCCGTGATCACGCAGATTTTGCCGGACATATCCGCCATGTGTTCGCCCTCAGGTTTCAAAGTGTGATCGCGTCTATTATAGGAACGCACTCGCATTTTTCGTCACGATTCTCATTGAACATATATCAGCGCAAGAAACGGATAGATCGCTCTTGACCTTTTCCGTACCCTATAGCTGTAGAGCAGAAGGAGCGTAATCATGTGGGACTACATCATCGAGGCACATCGGCTCGATTTGCATCGTCAGGCAGAAACGCGCAGGCTCGCACGTCTGGCGCGTACCGAGCGCCTGCCCAACTTGAGCGACTCGTTACAGGCGTTACGCGGTCTGATCGTCATCCGGATTGAATCGAACGAAGCGCGACCAGCGACAGGTTGTCAGGAGATGAAGCCCTGTGTTGACGCGGGATGATATTCCGATGACGGACACCGAACGCTGGGAAGCAGTGGTGAGGCGTGACGCACGCTTCGACGGCACCTTCGTGCTGGCGGTGCGCTCGACGGGCATCTACTGTCGCCCATCGTGTTCCGCGCGTAAGCCCCGCCGTGACAACGTGGCATTTTATGATGACGCCGAAGCCGCCGAGTCCGCTGGATTTCGCCCCTGCAAACGCTGCCGCCCGAATGCGCTTTCCGCCGACGCAGAGATCGTCGAGCGTGCGTGTGAGTACATTCGATCCTGCGAAGGCACACCCACACTGGCGGAGATCGGTGCGCACGTTGGGTTGAGTCAATTCCACCTTCAGCGCGTATTCAAACGGGTGATGGGGGTGTCGCCAAAGCAGTACGCGGATTTATGCCGGGTAGAGCGTTTCAAAACCCAACTGCGCCAGCGTGATTCCGTGACCGATGCGCTCTACGAAGCCGGATATGGCTCGGCAAGCTGCGTATACGAACGTGCGGTGGCGCATCTCGGCATGACGCCCGCTATTTATCGCAAAGGAGGCGCGGGCA
>DATGQJ010000408.1:0-2618 GCA_035304265.1 Oceanobacillus sp. | reverse complement strand
ACCTCCCGATCCGCAATCACCTTGCCGTCGCGCAGCATGATCACGCGGTTGGTGTGCCGCGCAATCCAGGGATCGTGGGTGACAAAGACGATGGTGATACCCTGCTCGCGGTTCAGGCGCTGGAAAATCTGCATCACTTCGGTGCCGCTGCGTGAGTCGAGATTGCCGGTAGGCTCGTCGGCGAGGATCATGGCGGGTTCGTTAACCAGCGCACGGGCAATCGCCACACGCTGCTGCTGCCCGCCGGAAAGCTCGCTCGGCAGGTGATGCAAACGCTGTCCCAAACCGACGGCTTCGAGCGCGGCTTTTGCCTTTTTGGTGCGCCCGCGGACGCCGCCGTAAATCAGCGGAAGTTCCACCTGTCGCAGCGCGGTTGTACGCTTGAGCAGGTTGAAGTTCTGAAAGACGAAGCCGATCTTCTTGTTGCGGATACCTGCCAGTTCGCTTTCGCTCAATTTGCTCACGTTCACGCCGTCGAGGAAATACTCGCCGGACGTGGGCTGATCGAGGCAGCCGAGAATGTTCATCAACGTGCTTTTGCCGCTGCCGCTGGGTCCCATGATGGAGACGAATTCGCCTTCGTAGATCGCGAGGTCTACGCCGCTGAGGGCGCGGACTTCGACTTCGCCCATCTTGTAGGTCTTGGTGATGCCGCGAATGTCGATGACCGCTTTGCGCCCATTCTCGTCCAGCGGTGGGGCAACTTTGCCGTTTTTGCCTTTGAACAGCTTGAACACCAAACTAGGGTCCTCCAAATGGATCGAACGTGCCGCGCGGCAGCAGCACCACGCGCTGTCCCGCTTCGACGCCTGCTACGATCTGGCTTTCAGTTTCGTTGCGCAGCCCCAACTCGACGGGGATTTCTTCAAAAATTCCGGCGCTGCGCTCGATGGTCACATATGCCTGCTGGGTGGCGCGGTCAATCCGCAAGAAGCGGTTGGGCAGGATGAGCGTATCCGGCACTTCGTCAACGATGATGGTTGCCGTTGCGCTCATGCCGATGCGGATAGGCTCGTCTTCTGCGTCCAGTGTCACGCGCACGGGATACGTTACCAACTGTCCGGCAACGATTGGCGTGAGCGCAACACGGGTAATTTCTCCACTGATGTCGGCGTCGGGCAGCGCGTCGAGCCGTAGTTCGACATGCTGACCAATTTCCACATCCACCACGTCCGTTTCGTCGATGGCGAGATCGACGTAATACTGGCTGGTATCGACCAGAATGATCGCCGGCTTTTCGTTTGATGGCGGTTCGCCAACTGTGAGGTTGATCTGCGCAACCACGCCATCGAAGGGCGCGGTGATCACGGCACGATTGAGCGCCGCTTCCGCCTGCGCGACGGCAAGTTCCGCCTGCTGGACAGCGATAGCGGCAAGCTGTAAATCGGTGTCGGACGCGCCATTCAAGAGGCGGTCAAGTTGTGTCTGTGCCGCGACCAACGCGGCGTTGGCGCTGGCGATGCTGGCGGAGTTTGCACCCCGCGCTTGCGTTGCTGCATAGTTGGCGTCGGCAATCTGCACGCCGTATTCCGCTTGATTCAACCCGCCTGTGAAATTCGTCGGCGAACCGGATTGCTGCGGAAACACGCCGTTCAACGCGGCGTTGATCTGGTCGATAACGTCCTGCGGTACATCCACATCGTCCGGGACGAGCGAGGACACATCCAATCCGGACGGGGGCTGACCTGACAGATCGCGCTGTAGCTGGGTTTGCCAGAGTTGATTACGCGCCAGTTCCCCCTGCAAACGGGCGATTTCCACCTGCTCGTCGGATGGGGCGGTGGCATATGCGGAATAGACCGCCGCCTGCGCTGCTGTGACTGCCGCTTCCGCGACGGCAATATCGACTTCGCGAGGTGGGGCGGTGAGCGCTTCGTAGGCGACAAGCTGCAAATCCAGCGCGACGCGGGCATTTTCGACGGCGGTCTGAAGCTGGGCGGTATCCAGCCGTGCGAGAACGTCGCCCTCTGCCACCGAATCACCTTCTGCGACGAGGATTTCCTGCACGACGCCGGGAAGCTCGAACGCCAGCGGGACTTGCCGCGCCGGAATGATGGTTCCGGTTGCGCCGACAGTCACGCGCAGCGTTCCGGTCTGGACGGTGGTTTCGTCCAGTATTTGCGCGGATTCCTGAGCACGTCGTTCTTGCTGCTGCGCCTCAAACGCCTGCGACGCGAAGAACACGACGCCTGCAATGACGGCAATCACGAGCAAAAGTCGAAAAATACGTTTCATATGGTTTCTAGCCACCAAAACCCGGTATGGCGTCTCCGGCGAGGCTGACGGCAACAACGTCGCCTTCGCTCAGCCCGGCGAGAATTTCGCTGTTGTCCTGACCCTGCAAACCCAACGTCACCTCAACCTCTCGCAGCGTTCCGTCTGGCTGTAGCAGGTTGACGTATGCCTGATCGAGCACACGGTCAATGCGAATGTACTGATTCGGGACGACGAGGACGTTCTGACGCGATTCGACCACCGCCGTCGCTTCTGCGGTCATGCCCACGCGAACGCGCGGATCAAGGTCTTCCAGACGCACGCGGACATCGTAGTTGACGATGCCGAGATCACTGATCGGGACGAGGGCGATTCGTTCAAGCACCGCGTTCAGCGTCACGCCG
>DATGQJ010000407.1:0-6560 GCA_035304265.1 Oceanobacillus sp. | reverse complement strand
CACAGCGAACACGCCGAAGAGAAAGAAGTCAAGGCTTCCGCATAGCTCTGGTAGGATGGATGAGGCGCGGACAATCGCGCCTCATCTGCGTTTAGTCACCGTCGCGTTTGGTGTGCGACGGTGGGACGATCTCGCTAATGTTGTGCTTCACGGCATAAGCCGCCGCTTCCGCACGGTTGGAAACCCCGATCTTCGCCAGCACGCTGCTCACATAGTTCCTTACCGTTCCTTCGCCAAGATACAGCTTCACGGCAATTTGACGATTGGTCAAGCCTTCTGCAACCAGCGCCAGCACCGAAAGTTCCTGTGGAGTCAGTTCGGCAAAGGCGGCGGCATTCTGCGCCTGATTCGCCTTGCGCATCTCCGCGAAAATCGTCGAGGTCATCGCCGGATCGAGCATTCCCTCGCCTCGGCTGACGCGCTCGACTGCCTGCACCAATTCGTTGTCGCCAATCCGCTTCAGCACGTAGCCCGATGCACCTGCCTGTATCGCCGCGAATAGTAATTCATCCTCCGCATACGAGGTGAGCATGATCACCTTGCAGCCCTCGACGTTTTCGACGATGCGACGGCACGCCTCAATTCCCGAAAGTCCCGGCATTCGGATGTCGAGCACAGCTACGTCCGGGTGATGTTCTTTCGCCTTCGCAACCGCTTCTTCGCCCGTACTCGCTTCGGCAACAACACGAAAATGCCCGTGATGCTCCAGCAACGCACGCAAGCCAGCACGCACAACAGCATGATCATCGGCGATCAAAATTCGCACAAGTTTAGACATGAGATTTGTCTCGTTGGATCAATTTACTGGTCTACATTAAAATATAGAGGACATTACAAAAGAGTATACCCCATCCGATGGAATTAAGTGACAAAACTCCTCAAGAAGATGTGACTTTGCTCCTGAGTTATCTCAAGGCGATCACATCATTGGCAATGCACGCCGCCGAAGCAGAGACGTTGGGCGAAGTCCTTGAGCGTATCGCCGAGGCTTCACGCCAGCTTGTCCGCGCTCGCTACGCGGCATTGGGGATACCGGATGGCAAGGGCGGGCTGGAATATTTTATGTTCGCAGGCTTGGACAAAATAGAAGCTCATGCCATTGGCAGACTACCTCAAGGACGGGGTTTGCTCGGCGCTATTATGGCTGAACGCCAACCCATACGACTTGAACATATCAAGGATGATCCGCGCTCGGTAGGTTTTCCACCCAATCATCCCCATATGGACCGGTTTCTGGGTGTGCCCATTATCGTCGGCGAACTTCTGTTTGGCATGTTGTATCTCACGGATCGCTACGATGGCAGACCCTTCACCGAACAGGATCAATGGCTGATTGAAATGATGGCGAGCTACGCCGCGCTTGCGATTGCCGGAGCCAGACTGCGTGAACAACGAGAGCGACTGACTCTTCTCGAAGAACGAGATCGCATTAGTATGGAGCTTCACGATGGTGTGATTCAGTCGCTTTATGCCATCGGGATGCAGATTCAGTTGATGCGCGTCACGCAGAAAGTCCATCCTGATGATCTAGTTCCCATCATGGACAGCTTGAACAGCGTCATTGAAGATATTCGCGGGTACATTCAGAACCTCAATACGCGCAATTACCAGAACCGAAGCATTGCCGAATGTCTGAACGACATCGTGAATCGCTTGCATATCCCACAGCACATCAAAGTCGAGATTGATGCACCAGAAGGCGAAATGCCTTTCACACCCACGACCTATGAAGCACTGTCGCAAATGGCAAACGAGGCTATCAGCAACATCATTCGCCATGCGGATGCCACGCAGATTCAACTTTCCGTTAACCAGTCAAAAGGCATTTTTGAACTCATCATCGAAGACAATGGACGCGGTTTCGAAACTGCCGAAGTGCGCCCCGGCTCAGGGTTGGGACTCCGCAATATTCAGCAACGCGCCCGCTTGCATGGCGGTGCTGTTACCATCAATTCCAGCGCCGGACACGGAACAAGAGTGGTACTCTCACTGCCGCCGAACCGCTAACAATACTCACGTCAATTCCATGACCTTCATCCCCACGTTCTCGATTAAGTTATAAGAGAAATCAATGGGTCTTGTTTCGGCGGGAGGCATTATGCTTGAGAATGTGAAGGTTTCTGATTGGATGACCAGTCCGGTGATCACGGTTGAAACCGGCACGCCTTTGAAGACTGCCCACGAAGTGATGAAAGAGAACCACATTCGTCGTCTACCTGTCCTGTCACGTGGGCGTCTCGTTGGAATCCTCACCATTGGAGACATTCGTGAGGCAAGTCCATCCGATGCGACCAGCCTTAGCATCTGGGAACTCAACTATCTTTGGGATCAGTTGAAAGTTGATCAGGTGATGACGCGAGCAGTGGTGACGGTCACGCCCGATGCCTCCATTCTGGACGCCGCACGGCTGATGCTTGAAAAGAAGATCAGCGGAATGCCGGTGGTAGGCGCGAATGATGAGGTGATCGGAATTCTCACCGAGTCCGACATCTTCAAAATGCTGGTAGAATCACGCACAAGGGAATTCTCCGAGTCGCGTAAATAAGAGTTGACGAAGGCACAGGTAAGGAGATTGTGCTTTACGTCCGAAGGGAAAGTTGATGAACGTCTCCGACATAATGACGGCAAAGCCGATCACCATCCATCAGGATAAGCCGCTGCAAGTGGCACTCGAAATCCTCGAAAGCAATAACTTCCATCATCTGCCCGTCATGAATTCCGAGGGGCAGCTTGTTGGGATTCTGACCAAGCGAGACATCCGTGCGGCGCTCAAAGCGCCGTTCATCCTGCGTGAAACATGGCAGAATGAGGCAGCGATTATCCGTTTGCCTGTGCGTGCAATCATGACGCCCGCGCCAATCGCGGTTGAACCCGATGCCGATGCCGATGAAGCGGCTCGCTTGATGCTGATCAATCATATAAGCTGCCTGCCAGTGGTACGCAGTGAAACGCTGGTGGGCATCATCACAACTTCCGACATTCTCAATGCATTCCGAGCGCTGTACCGCCGCATTCAGGTATTAGACGAAGCCCATCTGTAAACGCCTCCGCTCTGATACAATACATATCTGCAACCTCGTTGCTAACTCTACGTATACAATATGCGTGGGGTTTTATTGAGGAGCATATTGCATGTCTCAGAACGGAAACATCGTCATTCGCACGCAGGATTTAGCGAAAGACTTGCCGCTTGGAAAAACGGTTGTCCATGCGCTGCGTGGGATCGACATGGAGATCTATAAAGGTGAAATTGTCGGCATTGTGGGACCATCCGGCAGCGGCAAGAGCACCTTGCTTGGATTGATCGGCGGACTCGACAAGCCAACCAGAGGCACAATTGAAATCGACGGCATCAACATCAGCCGTATGAATGAAGATCAACTCACCGAAATCCGCAACGAGAAGATCGGATTTATCTTCCAGTTCTTCAATCTCGTTCCAACACTCACAGCACTGGAGAACGTCATCCTACCGATTCAATTTGCCCGCAAACCGCGTTTCCAACCGGAGAAACGTGGGAAGGAACTGCTTGCAGCGCTTGGACTGGAAGACCGAATGAATCATCGTCCATCAGAGCTTTCGGGCGGGCAGCAGCAGCGCGTTGCCATTGCCCGCGCACTGGCGAACGATCCCCCACTTCTGCTTGCTGACGAGCCGACGGGCAATCTGGATCAGGAATCGGGCGCTGTGGTACTCCAAGCGTTACAGGATATTCGGGAACGTGCTGGAACGACGGTCATCATCGTCACGCACGATCACGATCTTGCGAATCAAGCTGACCGGGTGCTCACGCTCGTTGACGGGCAGCTTGTACAGCAGAGTACAGTGAAAGTGTAGCTCGTGCTAAAATAGGGGCGTTGCATCACGAAGGAGAGCCATTGATGAGCGCCCAGTACGAAACCTATCCCGTTGAAGTTGCCGGTGTGAAACGTGATCTACGCCTGTTTGAAATCGCGCCCGGCATCCGCATTGCGATCTTAAATATCCTCGGTGATACGGAGTTCGTTCAGGCGGTGAGTAAGGCGCTGGCGGAGAAAATCCGCCCGCACAACGTGGAAATCCTCGTTACCCCCGAAACCAAGAGTATCCCCCTCGCCCATGCTATGTCGGTTGAGCTTGGCATTCCCTACGTTGTACTGCGCAAGACCCATAAACCGTACATGGGCGATTCCCTGCGTTCGGAAACCCTCAGCATTACCACTGGCGAACCACAAACGCTGTATCTGGACGAGAAGGATCGCCAACTGATTGCAGGCAAGCGGGTTGCCCTGCTCGATGACGTTATTTCGACGGGCAGCACGCTTCAGGGAATGCGCTTAATCATGGATAAGGCGCAGGCGCAGGTGGTGGCTGAGGCAGCGATCTTCACCGAAGGGGATCGCGCAAAATGGTCAGACATCATCGCGCTCGGACATCTACCCGTCTTTATGGATAAGCAGGGTTAGCCGATTTTTTCAACCACCAGAACGTGTGAATACGCCACCACGTCCAGCGGTGTCCCTTCGAGCCGTTGAAGGGTATCGCGCAGCACTTTTCCGGGTGTACCCAACCGGGCAATGATGTTGTCGTATGCCGCGAATATCCGGTGATGCGTAATCACGCGAACCGGACACCCATCGAACAATCGTCGCAACCCGCGCTTGGTATAAGCGCGGACATGCGGCGCAAGTTTGTTGCGCAGTACATCGGGCAGGTAATTGATCAGTGGCGTATTGCCAAAGTGGTAGACGCCACGCCAGTAGTGCCCGTGTGTCTCGAATGGATACCAGCGATTGGGGACAAACACGATGAGCCTGCCGCCGGGTTTGAGCACCCGCACCATTTCTTGGGCTGCCATCCTGTCATCTGCTACGTGTTCCAGTACGTCACTCGATAGGATGGTATCGAAATAGTTGCTCTGATAAGGCAGATATTCGGCAGCCGCCACCACCGCGTGGGGCACTTCGCGTCGGGCTTCCTGCACGCGCTCTAATTCAATGTCGAAGCATTCAACGTGGGGCGTGAAGCGCTTGTGGATTTGCGCGGCATACATTCCGACGCCCCCACCCGCTTCAAGCACTTTCGCATTATCCAGTTGTGTCCAGTGTGCAATCATTTGTAGGCGGCGTTCCTGTCCGGCACGCCAGACGTAGCTGGGTTCGCCGCGTTGTGCCGCTAATGGAGAATGACTCATAATCGGGGTGCGTTCCCGCTTGCTTCCAGCCGTTCCACTCGTTCAGAAGCGGACAACGCCAGTTTCGTGACCGCCTTCGCCGGACGGGAATCCCGTTGCGCTCCGGTTGATGGACGCAGCGGCACGACAACCGTGATGACCGTGCCGCGTCCTTCTTCGCTGTCGATGCTTAACGTGCCTTCGAGAATCTCCGCGCGTTCGCGCATGTTCACCATCCCCAGACTGCCGCGCTGATCATAGTTGGAGTTGACGGCATTTGTATTGAATCCTACGCCGTTGTCGGCAATCTGGACGATGATCATATCATCCTGACGGTTGACTGTCACGCTGATAAGTTCTGCCTGCGCGTGTTTTCGCGCATTGTTAACCGCTTCTTCGATGATGTAGAACAAAATCCCTTGTGGTCCAGCGTCGAGATACTGCTCCACGTCTCGCGCAACCCGCACCGCCACCGCCTGACCATGCGTATCGCGCATTTTCTCGGCAAGCTGGTTGAGCGCGGCGACCAATCCCTGCGATTCCAGCACCAACGGGCGCAGGGTGAACAACATATGGCGGATTTCTTTGGTGGTTTTGCGTGCCAGTTCTTCGACCTTCTTCAGTTCTTCCGGTACTTGTTCGGGTGACTTGGTGTAGAGGCGAGAAATGTAACTCATGCGCATGGCGATGGCGGCAATGCTCTGCGTGGGACCATCGTGCAGGTCTCGCGCCAGTTTTTTACGCGCATCTTCCTCGACTTCCACGATCTTCTCTTTTTCGTCACGCAGCGTCTGGTAAAGCAGCGCGTTTTGCAGCGCAATCGTCGCCTGTGTTCCAATAGCGGTCAGGAGTTCGCTTTGATCTTCGGTGAACGCATTTGGCTTTTCGCTTCCGTAGACCAATACCCCGTAGTTGTCAAATCCGGCACGTAACGGAATACACAGGGTTGAACGGCAATATTGAAAGGCGACGAAATATTGGAGTTCAGGGTCTTTGGCGGCATTCGTGCCAAACACAGGCACCGCCTCTTTCAAGGCTTGCCCTACAAGTCCGCTTCTCCCCGGAATCACACGCGATTCGTCCGCCCGTGTCAGCCGCCGCGCCGACACCACATGGAGCGCATTATCACCCGAATGAAACAGCATCACGGCGGCGATCAGGCTTGCACCTTCGCGCTCCGGCAGTCGCAAACCAAGTCGTCCGGCTTCGAGCGCCGCTTGCAGGATTTTTTCGTAGTTGAGGGTTGAACTCAGGGTGAATGACAGATCGTAGAGCGCACGGGTACGTTCTCGACCCGTCTGAATCTCTTCCGATTGACGACGCCGCGCCTTTTCAAGCTGTCCACCCAATTTGCCGACCTGCTGCTCCAGCCCATAAGCCGCCGCAAGCATGATGATCCCGATGATGC
>DATGQJ010000406.1:0-6550 GCA_035304265.1 Oceanobacillus sp. | reverse complement strand
CGATCTCGATTTTCAAACATTTTCCTGTTAATTATCTGTTTATCAGATAGGGGCAAGGTGACAATGCCTTGCCCCTACATCATAATTGTTTATTCTTCCGGTAGTTCGCGGGCGATTTCGATGTCACCTGCGTTGATGGCGGCAATCGTGATGTCTGCCGCTTGCACAACGTCCGGTGGAACATCGACGCCACCGTAAACGAGAGTCATGCCGCCGTTGGCGAACGAAAGCTCGAAAGCTGTGCCGCCGTAAGTGCCGCCGAGAATCGATTCGACCATTTGACCAAGCGATGGCGTCCAGTTGAAGGCAACCGACGAGACGACTGTTTCGGGCCAGTTCACGCTTTGATCTGCCTGTAAACCGAACCAGAGCGCCCCTGCTGTCTGCGCCGCGTCAATCGCGCCGACGACCTGCTGCGCCGACCCCGTCAACACGTCCGCGCCGCCTGCGATTTGCGTCTGAGCGGTCTCGGCGGCGGCTGCGGTATCACCGAACGAACCTGTGTAGGCAAGCAGGATTTCCACATCCGGGTTGGTTGCTTCCACACCCTGAATGAAGCCGTTGATGTGCAGCAGCGCATCACCCGCCGGAACGGGACCGACGATACCGATTACGTTGCTCTCGGTCAGCATCGCCGCCATCACGCCTTCGACGTAGCCTGCCTGTTCCGCACGTGCCTCATAAGCGAAGACGTTGGTAATTCCCTGATCCACGCCGGTATCGACAGCGGTTCCCCACGCGAACGAGGTTTCGGGATAATCCGGTGCGAGTTCAAACAGCGGCGATCCGTACTGCGTGCCATGCGCGATCACGAGGTCGTAACCGTCTTCGGCGTAGTCGCGCATTGCCTGCGCAGCGGCGGTCACGTCGAACATGCCTTCGGTATAGGCGATTTCCATCGCGCTTTCACCGCCAAGTTGTGTCTGCAACGTGACCAGACTATCGTACATGGATTGACTCCACGAGAGGTCGGTGATGCTGCTCGGCATAATGACGGCAACACGGATCGTCTCTTCCGGCAGTACGCCGAGCGGATAAACAACGCCCGTCCCGATGTCCGCGATTGCTTTATCCGCCGCAGCCCGCACTTCTTCAGGGATTTCGACCTGTCCGTAGGCGAAGGTCAGACCGCCGTTCGCCAGCGTCAGGTCATATGCCGTGCCGCCGAGCGTGCCCGACTGAATCTTCGCGATCATGTCAGTGAGCGGACCATCCCATGCAAAGACCTGTGAGGAGACGACGGTTTCAGCCCAGTTGCCGCTCTGATCGCTTTGCGTGCCAAACCAGAGCGCCCCTGCCGCCTGTGCCGCGTCAATCGCGCCGACGACCTGCTGCGCCGACCCCGTCAACACGTCCGCGCCGCCTGCGATTTGCGTCTGAGCGGTTTCGGCGGCGGCTGCGGTATCACCGAACGAGCCGGTGTAGGCAAGCAGGATTTGCGCATCAGGGTTCGAGGCATAAACGCCCTGCTGAAAACCGTTGATGTACAGAAGTGCGTCACCTGCCGGAACGGGACCGACGATGCCGATTACGTTGCTTTCGGTGAGCAAGCCCGCCATCACGCCGTTGATATAGCCACCTTCCTGAGCGCTGGCTTCGTAGGCGAAGATGTTAGTCAACCCCTGATCGACACCCGTGTCGGTAGCGGTTCCCCACGCGAACGACGTATCAGGATAATCCGGCGCAAGCTCGAACAACGACGTGCCGTACTGTGTGCCGTGCGCGATCACGAGGTCATAGCCATCTTCGGCGTAATCGCGTAGCGCCTGTGCTGCCGCCGTTACGTCGAACATGCCTTCGGTATAGGCGATTTCCATCGCGCTTTCGCCGCCCATTGACTCTTGGACACGCAGCAATGCTTCATACATTGCCTGAGTCCAGGCAAGGTCGGTGATGCTGCTGGGCGCAACCATCGCGACGCGGAACGGCTCCTGCGCGTGGACGGCAACCGTCAGCGCAAGCAGGGCGATCAAAACAACGAGTATCGTTTTCTTCATACTGCCTCCAAGTGAGTGCCACAAAAGCTACAGGCGTAGTGCCTGGTAGGACACGTTTGACTATCGGCGGTTAGCCGAAGGCTAATTTTCCCCCCGTGTGAACGGTTTGGTGAGCGCGGCGGGTTCCTGACGGCGGCGCTGTCGAGCGAATACGAGTACGGCGATGGTCAAAACATAGGGAACCATCAGCAGCAGGTTCGGCGCGATATTCGATCCGGCGATTTGCACGTTGTAGTTCTGTGCCCAGTATTGCAGGTTGTTGGCAATGCTGAACAACAGCGCTCCGCCCATGACCCGCCATGGCGACCAACCGCCAAAATACACCAGCGCGACAGCGATGAAGCCGCGCCCCTCGGTCATGTTTTCCTGAAAGACGGGAAGGGCGGCGATGGACAATGCTGCGCCAGCGACCCCCGCCATCATGCCGCCGAAGATCAGCGTGAGATAGCGCACGCGAACCACGTTCACACCCATCGCGTCGGCGGCGGCGGGGTTTTGTCCAACGGCGCGAATCTGCAAGCCCCACGTCGTCTTGTTGAGGAACCACACCGAGATCGGCACAAGCGCGAAGGCGACGTAAACCAAAACGTTCTGCTGAAACAGGATTTTGCCGATGTAAGGAATATCGCTTAAGCCGGGAATGTAGATCGGCTGGAAGCCTCGCGCGGTGATCACGCCGCCTGCCAGCAGCCGGAACAACAGCGTCGAAAGACCGAGCCCGAACAGCGTGAAGCCGATGCCGCTGATGCCTTGCTCCGCCTGAAAGGTGACGCTGACAACCGCCATTGCCAGCCCTAGAATCGCGCCGACCAGCATGGCGACCAGCAGCCCGACCACCGGATCAGCGCCCAAGCCCTTGCTCGACACGACGAAAATAGACGAAAACGCGCCCATCAGCATCATGCCTTCAACGCCGAGATTCAGTACACCCGAACGCTGCACGAACACTTCACCGAGTGCCGCGAACAGATAAGGCGTAGCGAACAAGACCGCGAGCGCGAGCGCCTCCGCCAGGATTTGTACGATGTTGAGATTGCCGCTCATGCGCTTACCTCCGGTGTTGGTGTAGTGACTTCAGTGGTGACAGGCGCGGCACTCGCTGTACTCCTGTTGCTGCGGGCGGAGTAACGGCGTACCCACAGGTCGCTGCTGACGACGAAGATCACGACCAAGCCCTGTAGAACCGTGATCGTGGCAGAGGGGATTTGCATGGTGCGCTGCATCCGGTCTGCGCCGACCAGCAATGCCCCGAACAGAAATGCCGACGGAATTGCGCCAAGCGGGTGCAGCCGTCCAAATAGCGCGACGACGATGCCGGAAAAGCCGTAACCGACGGCGAAGCCTTCAACCACGCGATGCGTAATGCCTGTGACCTCGACTGCGCCAGCCAGACCCGCCAGTGCGCCGCTGAGGACAATGCCAAGCATGAGATAGCGCGGAACGTCGATTCCGGCATAGCGCGAAGCATCACGATTTTGCCCGACGGCGCGAATACGAAAGCCAAGCGTGGTGCGCCAGAGCAGTAAATACACGACGACTGCCGCTGCCAATCCGACGAATAAGCCGGTGTGAAGCTGCGAGGGCGGGGCAAGCCGTGCCAACCACGAGGCTTCCGGTAGCTGTGCCGATTGCGGGACGCGCGTACCCTGTGCCAGTTGTTGGGGGTCGATCATGGGACCGCTGAGGAGAAAGAGCAGCAGTTGGACGGCGATCTCGTTCATCATCACCGTGCTCAGAATTTCGTTGACCTCGAAGCGGGCTTTGAGAAAGCCGGGGACTGCGCCCCATGCAGCACCCGCAAGCAAGCCTACGAGCAGAGTTGATGGAACCAGAATTGCCGGATGCCACGATGCGCCGACGTAGATCGAGAATGCGGTTGCGGAGATCGCGCCGACAAACAACTGTCCTTCTGCGCCGATGTTGATGACGCCTGCGCGGAAGGCGATGCAGATACCAACGGCGATGATCAGCAGGGGCGTTGCGCGGGTGAGAGTACGGAAGAGACTCGCTTCATTGCCGAATGCGCCGTCGAGCATGACGCCGTAAGCCTCGATGGGATTGGTGCCCAACATGAGGAGGATCACCCCACCGGCTGCGAGTGCCAACAGAAAGGCAACAATGGGGGCAAGAGCGATGATGAGGTCACTGCGAGAAAGCCAGCGTTTCATGAACACCTTCATTTGTGCAACAGTAACTATGTTCGACTATTTCTCTATAGTCCATATGGAAGTTGTGGGATTTCAACCCGTCTGCATTCGTCAAAAATAACCAATTTTTGATCACGATTGTAATGCGCGATCATGGTTGTTCCAACAATTCGGGTATGATATAGAAGATTGACAATCGCAGCCCATCGTGTCTCTTCGCCATCTCGTCGCAGCCAGTCAAGTCGGCTCGTTTTGAGGGGGTGGTATGATGAGTGAGCACACAGAACCACAACTCGCTGAAACCTACAGCGTTGAACGGGCGAAATGGGACAACTTAGCGCGTGAAAAATACGACGTTTCTAAGTTTCCCATGGAGTATCGGGACTTCGAGAGTTACGCTCACCAGTTGGCAATCATGGAGGGGGTAGCCGAACACCTCGGTTCGCTCAAAGGGAAGCGAGTGTTGGAACTCGGCTGCGGTCTTGGAAAGGTGAGTGTGCTGCTGGCAAAAAGTGGCGCTTCGGTGACGGCATTTGACCTTTCCGCCGGAAGTGTCGATGTTGCCCGCGAGCTTGCACGGTATCATAATGTCAACCAATCCGTGCATCTGGCGGTTGCGGCGGGCGAGGTGCTGCCATTTGCGGACGAGAGTTTTGACATCATTTTCGGCAAAGGCATTCTTCATCATCTGGATGCTCGTTTAGGCGCGTCGGAACTTTACCGCGTGTTGAAACCGAGAGGAAAAGCCGCCTTTGTCGAGCCGATGGGGATGAATCCTATCCTGAACCTCGTTCGCGATCATGTGCCTTACCCGCATAAAAATCCGCGTGGGGCAGATCGTCCACTGTCCTATGCCGATATACGAAATTGGACGCAAGGGTTTCAAGAGGTGCAATATCGAGAAATACAGTTGCTCAGTATGTTGGAGCGCGGTTTTGGGTTTAAGCGACAACTAGGCTTACTGCGCCGTATGGATACCTTTTTATTGAAGTATTTTCCTTTTTTGCGGCGATACTGTCGTTATGTTGGGATTTTCCTGAAGCGATAAGGGTGAAAGCAATTGACTACTCTGTGGCAAACTTACCATACGCCGTCGAGCGTTGAGGAGGCGGTGCAAACGCTGGCGGAACACGCGGGTAATGCGCGGATCATCGCAGGCGGGACGGATTTGATGATCGACCTGCAATTCACCGAAGGGCATCCGAATGTCGATGCGCTGGTGGATGTGACGCGCATACCGGAAATGACACGGATCACCGAACAGGATGGCTGGTGCATCGTCGGGGCGGCGACAACCCACACGGCGATTGTGAAAAGTCATCTGCTGGAAACACGGGCGACCTGTCTGGTTGAAAGCTGTGGCGTGGTGGGTGGTCCGCAGGTTCGCAACGTGGGGACGCTCGGCGGCAACGTGGCTCATGCGCTGCCCGCCGCCGATGGCACGACTTCGCTGATGGCGCTGGATACTGAGGCAGAAGTCGCATGGGGTGATGGACGGCGCGAATGGCTGCCGCTGGCACAGTTGTTCAAGGGTCCCGGTATCTCGGCGCTGGATACCAGTCGTGACGTGCTGGTGGCGTTCCGCTTTAAGCTGGCGGGAGAGCGTGAAGGCAGCGCCTTCAAACGGATTATGCGCCCGCAGGGTGTGGCGCTTCCGGTGCTGGGCTGCGCCGTGTGGGTGCGTTTAGACGAAAGCCGTGAACGCTACGAGGACGTGCGGATTTGCATCAGTCCGGTTGCGCCGACTCCGGTTCGCGCGGAAGCGGTGGAAGCGGTATTGCGCGGGCAGTTGGTTGGTGAGGACAGCCTGAACGTGGCAGTGGAAACGGCTTATGAATCACTGCATCCGCGCACAAGCAAATACCGCGCGACAGGCGAATACCGCGAGTACATGATGGAAACGCTGCTGCGTCGGGCGTTGCCACTCGCCGCCGAACGTGCTCGCACAGGTGAAGTGAAAGCCGAGGGCGTGGGGATGGGGTAGTTGAAGCGCAAAGAGTGGGAATTTTAAAGCGGATGGCGGGAAGCTGTAGAGGTATAGGGTAGGGCGTTGCCTGAGAATACGGTTGTATCGGAAAATACACAACAGTTGTATGATGCGATAGGACAGCTAACCAGCGAAGGGACGTGGCTCACACTGCTGAACATCATTACCGTTGTGTGCGGTGTGATGCTTGTTGCTCTAATCGTTGTGGATTTGAAGCGGCATCGGTGGGGTAATTTTGTTCCCGCGCTGCTGTTGGTCATAGGTATCATTGGCGCTGTTGCAGGCTTCCGTTTGCTGGGCATCGTCGGAACGGTGATCAGTATCCAGCCTCTGGCAGTCTTTGGAGACGATGCGACCCAGACGATGCTGGCAGAAGCAAAACGAATCAGCGGGATTCTCTCCGTCGCGGCGGGCGTGGG
>DATGQJ010000405.1:0-2403 GCA_035304265.1 Oceanobacillus sp. | reverse complement strand
GGTTGGAATTGCATGGACGGAAGACGGCTCGTCATTGCTGGTTGCCACAACCGATACCCTCTACGTATATGATGCCGATGATTGGGAGGCTTCACCGCAGGTTTTGCCTCTACAAATGAATTGGGTACGGTCTATTGACGTGCTTGGCGATCTGGTATTGTTCGGTAATGATGGTGGCGTCGCTATCTTCAATTTCAGGACGGGTGAGCGTATTTTTTACACAGAGTTGGTGCGTGGTCATGCAGCATTTCGCAGCGAAGACCAGATCATTACGGGGGCGTTCGGGATTGCGGTTCTCGACATCGCTCGTCCTAGACAATTCCGATCATTTGGCGGTTATTATTGGCCCGTGAGTGCCTTTGCCCTCAGCCCCACTGGAACCTATGCTGCCGCCGCAAATGGAGGGGAGGGCGGACATCTCTGGAGAATTGACACTGGCGAGGATGTCGCGCCCTTAGCGGATGCGAATGATTTTGCCTTTTCACCGGATGAAAGCACACTCGCCTACAGCCGAATGTACGGTGAGATTTACCTGTGGGATCTCACGCTACACCAAAACCTGTGGCAGGTTGTCCACCATGACGGCGGCGTGCAGAGTGTTGCTTTTCATCCCGAAGGCGAGGTCATTGCCGGTGCATACAACGACGGCACTCTGGTATTGTGCGACGCCGAAACCGGTGAGCTGCTCGATATTGCCCCTGTATCCCGTCCGATAACCTCTGTCATCATGGATTTTGGATTGGCGTATTCGCCTGATGGAAATTTACTGGCGGCAGGGGGCATTGACGGCAAGGTATACGTTATGGATGTAAGCAACGGTCGTTTTGCAGATGAACCACCAGTCGCAACCCTTATCGTCGAGTAGCTTTAGGATTCCGGCGGCAGTAAATGGAGCGCTTCGCGTACATATGCCACGCCAACTTGCTGCCCTTCATCGAATATTTCATTGCCCGGATCGTTGTCCACGACGACGAGTTGATACCCCATAATGCTGACGATGTATTCAATTTCAGAACCCAGATACATCGCCTGCTCGATACGTCCTTGAGGCAAAGAATCGTCTCTACGCAAAGTGAGCGCTTCGGGGCGTATCATCACGATAGCCGGACCCGGTTGCAAGGATTCGGGCATGGGGATGCCTGTAACCTTCTGCTCGAATAGCTCAATCTGACATTGACCGTCCGCCACTTCTTCGATACAGGTCTCGATAAAATTTGCCCTGCCGATGAAGTCCGCGACGAATCGCGTCTTGGGAAAACGATAGATGTCTTTGGGGCTGCCACGCTGTTCCACGCGCCCCTTATTCATGACAACGATTTGATCGCTTAACGCCATCGCTTCTACTTGATCATGGGTCACGTAGATGCTGGTGATGTTCAGGCGACGCTGCAAGCGGTGGATTTCGCTGCGCATCTGAACGCGGAGTTTCGCGTCCAGATTTGAAAGCGGCTCGTCGAACAGCAGAATGCGGGGTTCGGTCACGAGCGAACGCGCAAGGGCGACTCGCTGCTGCTGCCCGCCGGAAAGCTGGTTTGGGCGGCGTTCCTCCATGCCGGATAGACCCATCATCGCCAATACTTCGCGGACTTTCTCACGAATGACGTTGCGTGGGAGGCGGCGCACTTGCAGACCGTAGGCGACATTATCAAAAACCGTCATGTGAGGGAAAAGCGCGTAATTCTGGAAAACCAGCGCCATATCTCGATTGTTCGGCGCTTGATAAGTAATGTCCTGCCCATCCAGAAGTATTTGACCCTGAGTTGGGGTTTCAAAACCTGCGATCATGCGTAAGGTTGTGGTTTTGCCGCAGCCAGATGGACCGAGTAGGGTTACGAACTCACCGGAATGAATGTCCAGTGTGAAGTCGTCTACCGCTAAAACCTGACCACTGCCACCACGATCTTGAAATTGCTTCGATACGTGAACGAGTTTTAGCCGAACGTCGTGCTCCAGCGTCGGAGGCATAAATGCCACTAGGTTCCCCCTTCTACAGTTCTTTCGGCTCCAGTACGTGAACCGACCAACAGGTACAATCCACCGATTGCGACCAGAACGATTACAATCAAAAGCGTACAGTAAGCAAATGCATTCCCGTATCTACCATTTTCGACTTCGTTTAATATCTGCTGCGTCATGATTTTCGTTTGTGGGGTGGTGAGAAAAACGATAGCGGAAATGGTCGTCATCGAACGGGCGAAGGCGTAGATCAACCCGGCGAGAAATGCGGGACGGATCAACGGCAGCGTAATTTTACGGAAGGTACGGGCGCTGTTCGCCCCAAGACTTACGGATGCTTCTTCAATCGCCGGATCGATTTGAGCCAGTGCCGACATTCCCGAACGAAGTGCCGCCGGGACGCTGCGAGTTACATAGACAAGCACAATCACAATAGCGCCGCCGAGT
>DATGQJ010000404.1:0-6689 GCA_035304265.1 Oceanobacillus sp. | reverse complement strand
CGTTGCTCGGTCCCATGTTCAGCGCCGCTGTCAGCGTATCGCCGTCAGCATCGGTGTCATTGTCCAGCACCCCATCCGCCGGAAGCACGTTGAGCGTCACCCCTTCGTCGGTGGTGTAAGCGTCGTCTACCGCAACGGGCGCATCATTCCCTGCCGAATTGATGGTGATGGTGACGGTGGCAATGTTGGAATTCGCCGCGCCGTCATTCGCCACGTAGGTGAAGGTGACAACGCCGGGACCACCCGCAGGGATGTACTCGAATGAACCGTCGGCATTGAACGTCAGCGATCCGGTGGCAACATCCGTGTCGAGCGCCGCCATCAGCATATCGCCGTCCACATCGCTGTCATTGCCCAACACGCCATTGGCGGGAACGTTGAGCGTCACCCCTTCGTCGGTCATGTAGGCGTCGTCTACTGCCACTGGCGCATCATTCAAAGGAGCGACAGTGATCTCGACGGTGGCGGCGAAGCTGGTGTCCGTGCCATCGGTAGCGGTATAGGTGAAGCTGTCGAGACCGTTGAAATTGGGATCGGGTGTGTAGGTGAACGAGCCATCGGGATTGAGCGTGACCGAGCCGTTGCTGGCGTCGGTGACGAGCGCATCTACCGTAATGGGATCGCCATCCGGGTCAACGTCGTTGTCCAGAACACCGGGCGCTGTCACATTCAGCGGTGTATCTTCATTGGTCGAGTATTCGTCGTCTACGGCGATAGGCGCGTTGTTGGGGGCATTCACGGTAATGGTGACGGTTGCCGCAACCAGACTGTTCGATGTGCCGTCGTTGGCAAAGTAGGTGAAGCTGTCCGTCCCGAAGAAACCAATATCCGGTATATAGCTGAACGCGCCGTTCGGATCAAACAAGAGCGTGCCGTTATCCACATCATCATCGAGTACGGCGGTCAGCGTGTCGCCGTCCACGTCGGTGTCGTTGTCCAGCACCCCATCCGCCGGAAGCACGTTCAGCGTCACACCCGCGTCGGTGGAGTAGTCATCGTCTACCGCGACGGGGGGCGTATTCACCGGATTCACGGTGATGGTGACGGTTGCCGGATTCAGGCTGTTGGTTGTGCCGTCGTTGGCGTAGTAGGTGAAGCTGTCGGTGCCGTCAAAGCCAGCATCGGGCGTGTAGCTGAACGAGCCATCGGCGTTGAACGCCAGCGTGCCGTTATCCACGTCGTCGTCGAGCACGGCGGTCAGTGTGTCGCCGTCCGCATCAGTGTCGTTGTCCAGCACCCCGTCCGCCGGAAGGACGTTCAGCGTCACACCCGCGTCGGTGGAGTAGTCGTCGTCTACTGCGACTGGCGCATCGTTGCCCGGCGCATCAACGGTGATCGTCACCGTCGCCACGTTGGAAAGCAACGCGCCATCCGACGCCTGATAGGTGAAGGAGTCGGTACCGGTAAAGTCCGTGTCAGGCGTATAGGTGAAGGAACCGTCATTATTGATCGACAACGAACCGTTGCTGACGCCGCTTACAATCATGCCTACCGTGATGGAATCACCATTCGGGTCGCTGTCGTTACCGAGGATGCCCGGCGCGGATTCATCGAGCTGCGTATTCACCATTATCGTGTAGGTATCATCCACCGCGACCGGAGCATCATTGCCGCCTGTGCCGAAAGGCATTTCAATCGCGCCGATGTCACAGACGGCTGTCCCGTCGCTATCGCCGTCCTGCGGGCGTGGAGCGCCAACCTGATCGATGATGATCGAGCAGTTGTTGGGATCGCCACCGTCATAGGCGGGGCTGGAAGGCATCAGCGGGTAGAACTGTGCCGCAAACGGTGCCAGATCAGCCCCAACGTCCAGCAAATTGCTTGAACCCAAGCCAGTGCAGCCAGATGCATTCTGGATCAGGTTGAACCCGCCAGTCCCCGGTTCAGACATCTGCCCCACACAGTCGCTGGTGTTATCGGCAACCAGCGTTTGGAACAACCGCGCCGTCCCAAATGCCCCTTCATGGTAGACACCGCCACCGTTCACTGCGACGTTATTGGCGACGGTGACATTCGACAGCGTGACATCGTAGTTGGAGCTTGTCTGAGCGAAGTACACGCCGCCGCCATGATTGGAAGCCACGTTCAGCGCGAAGGTCGAATTGTTGACCACGGCGGTGTAACTGCCAGCGCGGAACATCGCACCGCCGCCGTTGCGGGCGCTGTTGCCGACAAATGCGGAGTTCTGAACGTTCACGTCATCGATCACGTAGATCGCGCCGCCGCCTTCAACCGTGAAGATGCTGCTCTGGTCTGTACCACCCGCAATGTTGCCATCAAAGGTTGCCCCCGTGATACTGACAGGATTATCGGAGGCACTGTTGATGTAGATCGCGCCGCCGCTGCCATTGGTTGCCTGATTGGACACGAAGGCAGTGCCGAGAACGGACAAATCGCCCGTCTGGATGAAAATCGCGCCGCCACCTTCATTGTCGTCACCACTCTGGGCGATATTGCTGGTGAAGTTGCTGCCCGTAATGGACGTGTCGCCGCCGGTGATGTAGATCGCACCACCATTGTTGACCGCAGTGTTTCCGGTGAAGTTGGTTCCGGAGATGGTCATATCGAAGTTCGTGGTGATCGCGCCGCCATTACCATTCGCCGTGCTGGTCGCCGCGTTATTGATGAAATTGCTCGCCGTGATGTTCAGCGTGCCGCTGTTACGAATCGCAGCGCCCCAGTCGTGCGACAGTCCGGTGAAGGTGACGTTATTGATGATCAGGTTGCCACCATCGTTGGTGATCGCCTGCCCGTCGTTGGTGGCGGGATTGTTGTCCCCCACAAACGTCAGGTTGGTGAAGGTCATCGTCCGGTTTGAATCCATGTTGAAAGCGTCGTCGCCGGAGGGTGGATCAATCGACACCGTGTTTCCCCCGTCGATGGTAACGTCGAAATTCATGGGAATTTCCGGCATCGTGCCCGCGAACTGAGCGCCGGACATGACCAACGTTCCGCTTACCGAGAAGTTGATGATGTATGGGCTGCCACCGGCGGCATTGCAGCCGTCTACCGTGTTGACGTTTCCATCTTGATCGGTGTCCGTACCAGAGCCTACGTCGCCGATGGCTTGCAGCGCCTCGCGGAGTTGACACTGCCCGTCAACCAGATCGGGAAATTCCCCATCCGCCAAACTGGTGACGGTGATGGTGGTCTGGGCATAACTCGGTATAGTGTTGAATACCATGAGTCCTGCGACCAGCGCGAATAAAAGCAAAAGCCTGAAACGCATGATCGATTCTCCCCTCTATCAAACAGATACTTTTGACAGTAGGGAAAGATCGTCAAGAGATCGTCAACTGCGGCGGCAAAATCGTCAATTTGATCGGTTTTTTACAGGAGTCATACAACTTGCGCCCCCTGCTTAGGGGACGGCGCGTGCAAATCCCTACACCTCTCCGAGTGCGACAGGCGAAGAGGTGGGTTCTTCGCTGCCGCCGGAGGGTTCAGTGGTGATTCCCAGACGCGCGAATTCGCCAAGAGACGCGGGCGCATAGAAATGCAGCGTTCCTCTGCCGCGCTCGTCCACCTGAAACGTCCCTGCGCTGATGTGGCGGTCGTCTTCTCCCACCAACCAGAGTTGATAGACGTTGTTCGGCGGCAAAGTCGGCATCCCGATGGTGTAGAGGAACGTATCCGGTCCGTTCCATACGACGAGCGCGACTGCATCCGGGTCTTGCTGGCTGGTCAGTCTTCGCCATGGCAGCGATTCCAGATTCGCCAGATGAATAGTGTTCGCCTGCTCCTGCAACTGCGCGGCAAGCGACATATTTTCCTCAGCCAGCGCGTTTGTGCGTCCAAGCCAGTAGACGTTGGTGGCGACCAACAACAGCACCGCCGCCACTGCCGCTGCCAGCGAAGCCGCCGACAACATCAGCAGCGAGCGTGCAGAACGCGGGCGCGTTCGTTTGGTCGTCTCTACAGAGGCAATGCTCGGCGGTGTTTCCTCATCTTGCCGCCATCCGGCGAGGCGTGCCATCAAGCGCTCTTCCAACTCCGGCGCTGGCTCGACTTGCGGGACATTCACGCGCATCTCTTCGACAAGGCGGTTGTATTCCTGCAACGCTGCTGCTGCATCCGGGCAAGTCGCTAAATTCGCCTCGACCAATGCCGTCTCTTCCGGATCAGTCGCCCCCATTGCGTAAGCGGGTATGAGGAAAAGCACCTCCCCGCATAATTTGTTTGTTCCCTTTGTTTCAGTTGATTGGCTCATGTTTACGCTATGTCTTCTACCCTTACATTAGCATACGATGAAAATCCCTCGTTCGGATGTTTAACGTGACTCCATCCACAGATCGCGCAGACGCTGCAAGCCGCTGCGCAGGCGCGTTTTCACTGTACCTAACGGCAGGGATAGACGTTCGGCAATCTGGCTGTGGCTCAACCCTTCAAAGAACGCCAGATGAATTAAAGTTGATTGTTCCGGTGGAAGCTGATGCACCAGCATATGAAGTGCGCTGCCATCCTGCCAACCGGTAACGACGCCGGAGACTTCGTCGTTGATTTCGTCATCCTGAACGGCGGGCTGGCGGCGTTCTTTACGCAGGCGGTCAATGGCAGTGAAATGCGCAATCGTGAGCAGCCAGTTTCGCAGTTTGCCGCGCGACGAATCCCATCGCCCCGCCTGATCCCACACTTTGAGGAAGGTATCCTGCGTCACTTCTTCTGCCCAGACGACATTTTGCAGAATCCGGTAGGAAAGGCTGTAGACGGCTTTGCCGTATTCCTGATAAAGCTCTCGCAGTGCGTGTTGGTCACGACTGGCGATACGCTGCATCACTTCGATTTCGTTCAATGTGTGGATCAACCGTTTGTCGTCTCCCCAATTGCTTAAGAGTGTAACAGAAAGTCTTGCTTAGAGAAAATTCTACCAATTTCACGGCTGTCGAAATCCACAGGATGCTTTTCTGCGATAGCTGGATTGGGCGGATGCAAATCCAACTGTGTATCTGCCTGCGTATAGTGTTTTTAGACACCTTACGCGATGTTTACTCGGTTATCAGTGAGGATGCGCAAAGGGGTATTCTTATGGGTTTTGACTGTTGCTGCGCTTGCCTTTAGCGTTAGAGGTGGGCGGCGGTGAAACGACGGATAGCGGTCAGCCCGCTAGCAATTGCTCAGTAACGAAATTCTTCCCTCCCCCCAGAGTAGTAGGAGCGCACGCCCTGTGCGCTCCTACTGTTTGTCCAGTCAAGTTCCTTTCTGTAACGCTAACTTTTCAACTATACTATTCTTCGATGAACCAATATGGTTATTTACAATTAAGAACTTTTGTTCTATCATCAAGTGAATTACAGCAGCATGGCAGACCATTTTCAACTTACAAATTTTGAAGTTAAGTACGGACGGAGCGGTGACCTTATATTACTACTCTCCGGTGGCAGAAAATATTATGAAATTCTATCAGATGCGTTCAATTCTCACTTTTTTAGCCGTGTTTTTGAAGATCGCAATAATAGGTTCGATTGGGGAACTTATGTCAAAGGTGTCAACGAGCCTGAGCGACAAAATATTGAGCGTCTATTGCGAAGATTCCAACAAGCAGTTTGTATTGACGATGCACTGAAGCAAACATTCGCCTTAAGTTATCACTTCCGTCCGGCTTATGAAGGCGGAAGAACTGAAATTGGAGACTTAGTTTATAAGTCGAAACCCTATCATGGTAAGGCAAGGGAGCAGCATCGTTCAAATGCCAAAGAATTAGCAAAGCATTTTATTACATTCATCAAAGAACATCCATCATACTTGCGCTCTGACTACATCTTGTCTGTTCCTGCTAATCCGGGCAAATCCTATGATTTACCGTCGCTCCTAGTTGCCGAAATATGTGATCAGTTGAGAATTGCCAATGGTTCTCAATACATTAGCAAAGTAAAGCAAACTTCTATGAAGGATTGCTCGACATTAGAGCAGAAAATGAATGAAATTTATGGGGCATTTTCTGTTCGTGAAGATGCACCCTTTAATGGAAAGCGAATCACTGTGATTGATGACATCTATCATACAGGTGTTACACTTCATGAATTAGCAATTACACTCCAAAAGACAGGAGCTTTAGTACAAGGACTTGTCGCTACAAAGACGCTAAGTGATCTTTCTTGAGGAAGTGGAGAATGAACACTCCAGAACTTCTTAGGCTGAAAAACATACGCGGTGTAGGACCAAAACGTTTCAATTCCATTTTGGCTACACTGGATAAACTTGGTTTGCCTGTTGAACGTCTCTTTACGATGTCTTCCACAGAAATTGCTCAAACGTTCAAAATACCAAAGAACGTCGCTGAAGCAATTGCGAACGCACCCATTCCATCTGCTGACGACCCTGAAGCGAAGCTATTGGAAAGTAAGCAGATTAAAATATTGACACGCGGTACAGACGAATATCCAAAGAGGCTTGAGCAAATCCTAGGCGATAGCGCCCCTCACACACTCTATGTTTGGGGCAATTTGAATCTGCTGAAAAAGCCTGCTGTTGGCTTTTGTGGCTCACGTTCTGCGACAGAGAAAGGTATCGAGGTAACAGAGGATACTGCTCGACAAATTACTGAATCGGACTGGGTTGTAGTAAGTGGACATGCGCGTGGCGTGGATTCAAAAGCACATCAAACCGCACTTGAAAATGGCGGAGGTACGATCATTGTCGCGGCAGAAGGCATTTTGAATTTCAAGCTGCGTCGTGAACTGAAGAAAATT
>DATGQJ010000403.1:0-3967 GCA_035304265.1 Oceanobacillus sp. | reverse complement strand
AAGTAGTTGAGAAACATCTGCTGCCCGCTGAGGGTGGGCGACTGGTTGGTCAGCGAGGGCAGCCGCAAGATCGAGGTTTCCGGCGCGGCGAGGAAAGTTGCCGCGTCCTGTGGCGTGATATCGCGCTGTTGTAATTGCAGCCGCAGCGAAAAATTGAGTGCTTCCAGCAGCCAAGGCGCTTGCGTCGGGTTGTTCGCACTCATGATGAAGTCGTACATGGCGGCAATGATGTTATTTTGATAGAGCGGATCGTGCAGCGGTACATCGCTGAAGGGCGCGGTGTTGACGTAGATTATCTCGTGTTGGTTGCTGTAACCACCCGGCACCAGCGCAGCGGGTAGGCTGTCCATCGGGTTGTAAATGAAATCACGGTCTGCGTTCAGATTGCGGGTGTAGAGGATGTAGAGGTGGGGATCGTTGTCCACATCCGGCACGTGCATCACCGAGGTTGGATCGATCACCGACCCCAGATTGGACTGCGTGTAATTCTGGCGCAGTTGCAGCGCCGAATAAATGGCGTTCCACTGCTGTGCCCTGTCAACCAGAGGTCTTGTCTGGTATTCCAGTCCATCTTCGACCCATATGTAAATCAATGGCGCGGCGGCGGCAAGGGTGGCTTGCACGCGCTCATCGGCGCTCACCCAGAATTCCAGAGTATCGCCGACTTCATAGATGGGCGTCACGTCGGGAATGATTGGCGAGCCGTCATAATCCAGATACCGTTCTGCCAGCGAGATCGGGTCACGGACGGTATCTTCCTGTGCGCTGGCGAACGGCATTCCCAGCAAGAGGAAACTCGCAATGATCAAACCCCACCGTAAGAGCGCGATTGCTGCCATGATCTGAATCCTGTAAAAAATACCAGATTTGTCGTTTCCGAAGATTACCATAGAACCCGATGAACAGGCGATTAAAGTCAAAATAGCGTTATACTTGAAAATAGCTGTACTTAAGGGAAATTGCTTATGGATGTTGGTAGCGAATTTAGTCACTATCGTGTTATCGAGCATATCGGGCGCGGTGGCATGGCGGACGTATGGTCGGCACGCGACAAACGTCTTGGGCGCACCGTCGCCATCAAAACTATTGCTCGCGACCTCTCAACAGACATCGACCCGGTGAAGATGTTCGAGCGCGAGGCGCAGACGATTGCGGCGCTGGAACATCCGCACATCCTGCCGATTTACGAGTTCGGTGAATACAGCGGTCAGCTTTTCATCGTCATGCGCTACGTCTCCGGCGGCTCGCTGGAAGACGTGCTTGAAAAAGGACCACTGTCGCTCGAAGAGATGATGCGCATCGCCAAGGCAGTAGGACAGGCGCTCGATTACGCGCACACCAACAAGGTCATTCATCTCGACCTGAAGCCGTCGAATATTTTGTTGGACAGCTACCAGTCGCCCTACTTAGGTGACTTCGGGCTGGCGACTGTGCTAGGTCCCGAAGGACGTGCTCAGAATCCCGGCTCCGGGACGCTGCTCTACATGGCTCCTGAACAGTTGACGGCGGACGTGCTCGATCATCGCGCCGATATTTACAGCTTCGCTATCCTTATATTCCACATGGTCACGGGGCAGCTTCCCTTTGATGCGACTATGCCGCTGGCGCTCACGCAGCTTCAGTTGAACCAAGACATTCCCGATGTGAGAAACGTTCGTCCTGATTTGCCGGAGGCGTTGAATACGGTGCTGCGCCACGCCAGCCAACTGGAGATCAATCTTCGCCCCAACTCGATACGCGACGTTTTGCAGCGGCTCGAAATGGTGGCTTCCAACGGACACGCGGCGGTGAGTCTCGATACGGCGACTATGCCCAGCGCGAAGGCATCGCTTGAAACGCGACAGCTTGACGATTTAATCACGGGACCGATTGAGGGCTTGATTTCGCGCCCGCCGGACAAGGACACCAGAACGCTCGAAATTGATGAACTGATTTCCGGTCCGATTGAAAATTTGATCTCGCGTCCGGTCAATCTGGATGAATTTCGTGGCGATGACAATCTGATCTCGCGTCCGGTAGACAAGGTGAGCAAACCACCGGACGAGATTAGCGAACTCAAGATCGACATCAGCGATCTGGGCGCGGTTCCGGTTGTCACCCCCGAAGCGCTGGAGCGCCGGGAAGCGGAAGACATTTACCAGCGTGCGCGTCGGCAGTGGGCGCGTGGGCAGGGGCGTTTCTCGCTCGGCGTGACCGATTACATTCTGATCGCCGGGTACTACGCGCGGGCGGAAGAAAACGGGCTGGAACTGGACGAGTCGGGTATGCAGATGCTGCTGCGCGGCGCGTTGGAATACGATCATGAAATCGACTTCTGGTGGGACAGGCTGAACGACGAAAGCCGCCGCTGGACAACGCTTCATGCGCTGCGCAGCGAGAATGCGCCCGCGCGTGTTCGCGCCCTGCAACGCCTCGAAACCCTGCCAGATGCCGACATCCCAACTATTCCCAAGCTGGTTGCACAGGCGCTTCAGGTCGAGACCAATAAAGAGGCGAAACTGGCTGCCGTGCGGGTGTTGGACGCACGCGCGAAGCTGACGCCCGTCCCGGTGAGCGTCACGAACATGACCACGCTGGTCGAAACCCGCAAGCGCCTCAGCGAGCAGCTTCGCCTGAGCGCTGTGAACGACTGGCGCGACATCGTCTACTCGCAGGACATCGACTTGCTGCTGGCACAGAAGGCGCTGGATCAAACCGAGCCGGACGTGGCGGAACTCGCCGCTCGTACCATCGGGCGCATTCGCTCGGCTTCGGCGGTGCGCGAGATCGCGACGCGGCAGCGCAAAGGCGAACGCGGCGCATTACGGGCGCTGGCGCTGGTACGTGATGAAGCCCCTTCGCTGCCGGACGCAGTGGGCGGTGGCGGACGCTTCTATGCGTGGTTTGCCAATACCCTACGCCGCTGGTCGGACAACCCGCTGAAGATGATGTGGCGCTTCCTGCTGGCAGTCGGCGGTAGTGCGCTGGCGATGGGGGTTTACGTCTGGGTTGCTTACGCTTCCAGTCTTGGCGCGACGCTCAATGTGCCGGTCATCTGGGGACAGGCGGTTTCCATCGGCATCACTTACGGCGTGTTCATAGGCTTTGTCGTCCTGTTCGGCGATGAGTTGTGGCAGCGACTGCGCGGCTTCTGGCTTGCGTGGGCGCGGGTGATCGCCGCCGCCGTTTTGGGGTTTGTGCTCGGCACGCTGACGTGGGGCGCATATGCCTACCTCGTGCTCAACGATCCCAACGTCGAATGGAGGGTGATGGCATATGGTGGTCTGGGGATTGCCGCTGCGTTCGTGGTCATGAACCTGTTCAAATTACCCGGTTGGGCGTCGTTCCTCGTCACCTTTGTCGGCTTCTATGCGCCGATTTTCTACGTCCATGCCCAGTATTCAGCAGGCGAACTTCCGGTCAGCATCATCTATCTTTACGAGTTCAATCAGGTTTACACGTGGCTGATCCCGGTATTCGTGGTCATCGCTGTCGCCGTGAACGCACAGGCGTTGTGGAAAGAGCTACGCACGCTGTTAGGGCAGTTGGGGCTTCTCAAAGGGAGCCGTGCTTAAATTGCAGCCCGATTTGCTCCATCATGTCCGGTCCGCCGCTGCTGACTGAGATACTGGTGATATAGCCGTCGCTGAATTCCATGGTGCGAACGACCTCAGCCTTGCCCTTGTCGTCGTAGCGAAGGAACTCAAATTGCGCGGCTGTTATTGTGTCACCTTCAACATTCGCCTGCATTAACCGGGGACTCAAGTCGTCCGAAGTGCGTGTTATGATCAACTCAGGGAGCGGCGGCGCGGTTTCGTTTGTTCTTTTCGTCGATGAGGGATCGATCTGAATCGAGTGAATCTCAATCTTGCCCTCATGCCCGGCGATCTTGCTGTTGCCCTTGAGTTTGCCCGCTTTCGCGAAGGTGATAGTCGCCAGCACCGTATATTTTTTCTGTCCCTCGCTGTCGCGCCGGAGAACACCGCGC
>DATGQJ010000402.1:0-3873 GCA_035304265.1 Oceanobacillus sp. | reverse complement strand
GGTCGGGATGTTGATCTGTGAGGACTTCTGGCATATGTCACCGCCATATCTACTATGGATGGACGGGGCGGATATTCTGATCTTCAACAGCGCCAGCCCCAGTCGCGGGCTTGACGCAGGTGATAGACTCTCCGGCACGCGCTGGGTGGAACTGGTCAATCAGGCGTATGGCAGCCTCTTCACCAACTACGTGATTCACTGCAACCGCGTGGGCTATGAGGATGGCAAGAACTTCTGGGGCGGCTCGTCGGTAGTTGATCCCAACGGTGAACTGATGCTGCATGGAGTCTATTTCGATGAGACGCTGCTCACCTGCACCATCGACCTGAACCAACTGCACCGCACCCGCAGCCGTTTGCCACTGTTACGGGATGAGCGTCCTGAAATCGTCCAGCGTGAATTGACACGTATTCTAGAGAAAGAAGCAGCCCGATGATTCACCAGCAAACCACCACGGTGAACGGTGCGCAGAACAACATTGCTCCCCGATTGGAGATCAATACCGATATTGCCCGCAAAATGCTGACCGGCTTCATCAAAGATCAGATCGAAAAGGTGGGCATGAAACGCGCCGTGATCGGTCTCTCAGGCGGCTTGGATTCGGCGCTGTCGGCGTTCCTCTCCGCCGAAGCATTGGGCGCGGAAAACGTGCTGGCGGTGCGGATGCCCTATCGCACCTCATCTGAAGACAGCCTACTTGATGCGGATAAGGTGATCTCGGTGCTTGGGCTGCCGAACATTACCATCCCGATCACCGACATGGCAGATCCGTTGATCAACCAGTTCCCCGACATGAGTCCGGTGCGTAAAGGCAACATCATGGCGCGGCTGCGCATGACCATCCTCTACGATCAATCGGCGGCGTGGGGTGGGCTGGTGATGGGGACAAGCAACAAAACCGAGATTCTGCTCGGTTACTCGACGGTCTACGGGGACAGTGGCGTTGCCTTGCAGCCGATAGGTGACCTGTATAAGACACAGGTGCGCCAACTCGCGGCGGCGCTGAACGTGCCGGAATCGATTCTCGCCAAACCGCCATCGGCTGACCTGTGGCAAGGGCAAACCGACGAAGGCGAACTCGGCTTCACCTATGCCGAAGTCGATCAGGTGCTTTACCTGTTGGTGGACGAACGTTACACCGTAGACGAAGTGATTGAAGAAGGCTTCCGTGCCGATTTCGTGCGCGACGTGTGGCGGCGGGTGAAGGCGAACCACTACAAACGAACCATGCCCAATATTGCCAAATTGAGCGTCCGCACGATGGGACACGATTTCTTGTTCCTGCGCGACTGGGTGGGATGACCAGTCCTTCTTGCGTGGGAGATGAGCTAGAACGTGTGATGCACTCTACACCCCTCATCCCCCAGCCCCTTCTCCCACGCAAGCGGGGAGCAATCATCAGGGTGATGGGCATTCACGACATCAAAGTACATAGTACGCTCTAGGGGATCATGATTTCCCTTTTGGTTCGCCTCGTCCCTACGCTCACAGCCATCTTCATTTTGCTGGTAGGCGCAATCCGTGCGCAGCATTACGACGACGGTGGTCTGCGCCTGTTTGTGAGCGAGGGCGGTTGCTGGCAGGGGATTTGCATTGACGTAAGCCGCCGCGAGGACGTGCTGCAAACGCTCGAATCACATCCGTGGGTCGGTGAAATCTTCCAGACCCAACTGCATATTTCATGGCGTTGGAGTGGCAAACAGCCGTCCTTTATCGATGCATCACAGGATGGCTTACTGCGAATCGCGGGTGGTCTTGTACGACAGGTGCGCGTAAGCACGCATTTGCGCTTCGGCGACGTGTGGACGGCGCTGGGTCAGCCGGACGGGGCGGTGCTGGTGCGCCCGGTCAGCCGCTACAGTGTTTACCAGATCGCCCTTTACGAACAGGAAGGCTTGCAGGCGATCACCACGCTTGACTGCCCGATGAAAGTGCGTGATTTCTGGCAGTCACCAACCACATTTGGCTTTGGCGAACTCTATGCGACGGAAGCCGTCAACAGTATCCGCTTCGACATTTATAGTGCGTCGTCGTGGTGGGGCAATTTGCGTCGCTGCCGCCCATAAAAAAGCCGTAAAATTTTGGTTGCTTTAGTACCAATATCACAATGCTTCTACAGCCGATCCCGTTCCATAATGGAATATGTACTCATAAACGTGGTCGGCATCATGGCGCTTTATCCAACTATCACTACAGAAATCCCAGCTTATAAATCGGCAACTGCGCCGCGCACACAACCACAACCTCGGCTGCATAATATGCTCGGCGGGTTGGTGGTGAAGCTGGCATTGGCACTCACCGGGATATTTGCGGCATCCCTCGCACTTACCCACGCACAGCCATACAACGGCGAAGATTTGATTGCTTTGATTACCCCACCTGCGAACTGCGCAATGCCTTGCTGGAACGGCATTCAGCCCGGCGTAACGACGGCGAACGACGCAGCCGCTATCCTTCAGGCTGATCCGAACGTCGCTGACGTTCTCGTATTGCCGGGGAAAATCTCGTGGTGGTGGAATGGTGAGCAGTCTTCCTTGCTCGATGCAAGTGGACGCGCCTTTCACGGACGTATGGAAACCGCGATGGTGAACGGGCAGGAAACCATCACCAGCATTGTACTGGATACCAACGTGCTGTTGGGCGACGTGCGGTTGACGCTCGGCGAACCGGACTCGCTGACCCTTCACACGGTTGCTTCTGAAGATCAATCGCAGCGTTCGGGTATTGTTCACGTGGCGCATTATGGCGACTTGTACGTGTTCAACATGCTCGAATGCCCGATGAATGTGAGCGATTTCTGGGCATCTCCCAGCTATATCGCTTTCGGAGCGCCCAATCTGGTGTTTGAAGGCGAAACCTTCGAGTACGACAGCCTGCCCAACTGGTTCTTCCGCGATCAAGCGCCGGGCTGTGGGGCGCTGTAAATAAGACTTTGAGGGGCGCACACGCGCCCTTTTTTATTCCCCGTTCAGTCGTTCCAGCGTCAACCGGAAGTTGCCTGTGGTCGTGCCTTCGCGCACGCCGAAACGGGTCACGGCAATGATGTATTCGCCCGTTTCCGGCAGCGTGTAAGTCAACAGCGAGTTGCGGGTGGTCGGATCGGCGTCGTCGTTCATGCCGTTGGGCAAATTGCGGTTATCGGCGTCGCGCAGCACCACAATCGGGTCGAGATCAGCGGTCAAACGCTCCGCGCGAATCATCACCTCGTCGCCCGCCGTTCCATCGAACTGGTAAAACAGCGCGTACTGCTCGTCGCTGATCGTTCCGGTGATCGATTCGCCGTAGCGGATGAATATGTCGCCGCCTTCGCTTGCCTCTTGCTGCGCCGTCGGAGTGGTCACTCTGCCCGTGTTGGTGATGCCGCTCTCACCCTCAGCCGTCACCCGCATTCCGGTTTCAAAACGCTGGCGAGGACGAAGTTCGCCGCTGGTCTGTAAAACTTCTTCGCCAGCGACGTTGATCGCTAGCGAGAAAGTTACCGGATCTTCGCGCCCACAGCCATCCTGATACCACACCCAGATTTCGTAATCGCCCGCCAACGGCTCGCTGCCGGGGAAGTAGATGTGCTCCACTGGCTCGGCGCTTGGCGTCTGGCAGCCGGTATTGCTATCGATTTGCAGCACCCCGCCGCTCGGTGACGACGGATCGCTCCATGAGATTGAGCGTCCCAACGGATCGCGCACGAACAGATTCAAGTCCGCGATCCCTGACCAGCGCAGAGTCGCCGTCACCGAGCCGGATTCCAGCGAGATCGCGCCGACGGTCAGCGAAAGATTGAACGCGCCCTCGGTTGTCCCCTGCGCGAGATCGTTGCGAGAAGCGAGGATGTAGTAATCGCCATCTTTGGGCAGCCTGAATTGAATGATACGCGCG
>DATGQJ010000401.1:0-5766 GCA_035304265.1 Oceanobacillus sp. | reverse complement strand
CAGCGATTGAGAAATTCAACGCCGAAGGGCATACCATTGCTTCCGGCGAATCGATCTTCGTTCGCGCGATACACGGCACATCGGGCGGCACGCAGCTTGCCATTCTGGATGGCGATATTCAGCCTACCGTCTGGAGTCCCGGCGACTATAGCTGGGTAGCTACCGCCAATGAGGTCTGGCGTGACCGCACCGGACAGTTGTTAGTGTCGGATACCTGCACCCAGACCATTCTTGCGCCGATTGGGTTGGCGATGTGGCGACCCATGGCGGAGGCGCTCGGTTGGCCCGATGACCCGATTGGCTGGAACGATCTGATCGAGTTAATGGCTGCCCCCGATGGTTGGGCAAGCGTCGGACATCCCGAATGGGGAACGTTCAAATTCGGGCACACGCACCCGGACTATTCCAACGTCGGATTGCTCATACTGACTTCTCTCGCCTACATTGCAATGGATAAAACCGCCGGACTCACCGCCGATGACGTTTACAGCGATCAGGTGGTCGAAGCGTTCCGACAGGTGGAGTTGAACACGTATCATTACGGGCTTCAAAGCCGTGACCTGCTCGGCTTGATGGTCACACGGGGACCCGAATATCTCCATGCCGTCACCACCAGCGAAGCGGAAACGCTGAAGACCAACGCCGAACAGGGCGACGCGATGCGCTTTCCGATGGTGTTTGTCTTCCCTTCGGATGGCACGTTCTGGGGTGAGCATCCTTACTGCGTGCTGGATGGCGAGTGGGTTACGGATGAACAGAAAGAAGCCGCTGCGCTGTTCCTCGATTATCTGCTTGACTCCGAACAGCAGAGCCTCGCAGTGGACAATTACCTGCGCCCTGTGGACGAGACAATCGAACTTCATGCACCGCTGGCATTGGAGGACGGAACCGATCCCGACGTATCAAGGGAAACGGTGCCGGGTCTGGAAGTGCCTTCCGCCGATGTCGCCAATGCGGTAACAGATGTGTTTCACGAGACCAAGAAGAAGGCGGCAATCGTCCTCGTCCTCGACACCTCAGGAAGCATGAACGGTGACAAAATCGTGAACGCCTTGCAGAGCGCGATCAATTTCATCGGGCGGTTGGACCGCAGAGACGAGATTTACGTGTTGGGTTTTGGTTCAACCCCATATCCGATTGGCAGAGGAGGACTGGTTTCTCAGGTTGGCGAATCGCTGACCACGACGTTGAACGGGACGTATGCCGAGGGCAGTACGGCATTGTTCGATGCGGTTTGTCAGGCAACGGAGTTGATCGAAACGCTGCAAGCCGAGCATGAAGCCGACCATGACCCGCATCTTTACGGCATTGTCCTGCTTTCGGACGGCGAAGACACAACCAGTGACATCAGCGAGAACCAGATGTTTAACTGTCTGCCCAGCGGCGAGAGCGTGGAAACGGTCAAGGTCTTCACGATTGCCTATGGAAGCGACGCCGATACCGACCTGATGTGCCGGATCGCCAACCGCACCAACGGACGCTGTTTCACCGGCAACCCGGAAGACATCGAGCGGATTTACAACGCGATTTCCGCCGAGCAGTGATTGTGATCCGTCTTTGGGGACGACCCATTGGTCTTTTCGAGATGAAGCTGCGACAATCTCCGGCGGATTGATCACAGCGAACGGAGACCGCATGGATCGCAAAGCACGGTTGCTTGCTCGCCTAGACGCCATCGGCGAATCGCTCAAAAACACCGGAGATGCGCTCGCCTTACTCGGTCTCGGTTCGGTAGGACTCGAAACCGCGCGGATCAATGACTATTCCGATCTCGATTTTTTCGCCATCGTCAAGACGGGTTGCAAGCAGGCATTCATTGACGATCTCGGATGGTTGAGCGTCATTCATCCGGTGGTCTACACGTTCAGGAATACGCGGGACGGCTATAAGGTGTTGTTCGAGGATGGTATTTTCTGCGAATTTGCCGTCTTTGAACCCCACGAACTCGCCGCGATCCCGTTCGCAGAGGGGCGGATCGTCTGGCAAGACCCCTCGTTCGATGCCTCGCTGACGACACCGCGCAGCCAACCCGCCGAACCTGAGACCACACCCGAATTTTCGCTGGGGGAAGCGCTGACCAATCTCTACGTCGGGTTAGGGCGCTTCTGGCGAGGCGAGAAACTTTCTGCGGCACGCTTCATTCAGAATCACGCCGTCGATCACCTCATCAAACTCTCCCATTCCATCGAGACTGAACAGTCGGCTTTTAAGGACATCTTCAGCCACGAGCGGCGCTACGAAGTGCGTTTCCCCGGCGTTGCCGCGCATCTGCCGGAATTCATACAGGGCTATGACCGCAGTCCCGAATCGGCGCGTGCGATCCTGACCTTTCTCGATCAACATTTCGAGGTCAATCCGGCGATCAAAGCAAGGATTCTGGCGCTCTGCGATCCCCCGCCGAATGCGTAGTTATGGGTAACGTCGCCGCATTCACCTCACCCCCGTCTCGCTTCGCTGACGTTATACAAATTTCAGCCAAATCAAACCCTTCTCATACCGAAGTACCCAACAATGAAGCGAACAATTCAGGTAAAATTTCTTTAACAAAAGTTTGTAGGACATTTGACGATTGTTCGATGGCTGACTCTGTGAACTACCCTGATGTGCTTGGCGCGATCACCGGCGGCGAGCGTTGCAATATCGGCGTCGCTCAGGCGGCGCTGGCGGTACGTCCGCGCGTCGCTCGCGCGGGGCGTCCATTTGAAGTGATCCTGCTCTTGCAAAATGCCTGTGATGCGGCGGTGGACGTAACCACCACGCTGCATTTGCCCGACGTAGACGCGAAGAAACAGCGCGGAAAATTCCTGACCCGAAATGTGAAGCTGGTGATTGGTATGGCTCCGGCAGAAGTCGGTTACGTGGTGCTGCCCGCCAGCACCCTGCCGGATACGGCGGTGAGTGATGCCTACAAAGTCGCCGTCGATGTGGATGTCAAAACCCTGCAAAAGCCCAATCGGATACGCCAAGCCGACGGCGGCGGTGCTTTTTCAGTCGATTACCTCAAGCCGGAAGCGAAAGAGCAGTTTGAAAGCCTGAAATCCCTCACCTTTTCGACCACCAAACGTTTAGGGCGCAACATCATCGAAGCGCCACTCAATCTGATGTCCGGCACGTTGGGGCAAATCACCGACTTCAAGCCCGGTTGGGTGAGCATCTGTCGTCTGGTGGATTATGGCGATCCGCGTCCGATGCTGCACCGTTACGCCGACCTGATGCGGATTTCGATTTTGCCGCGCATGAAGCGTCACGAGACCTTTTTGCCCTTGCTGGAAACGACTAAAAATAAGTTCAGCGAGGCAGATTTTCCGCTTTACGAAGCGGAGGCGGTGTTGATCGCCAAATTGCTGACACTGATTCTGGAATACGCCGCGCCGGGAGAGAATGCGCACGGCTTCGTGACGGCAGGGAACTACGCCATCTCGCCGCTGATCGAGCGCAATCCGCTGTCTATCGAAACCGTGCCCGAACTTCCGCATTGGGCGCAGGGAATGCTGCAACTGGTGGATAGGGATTTGCGGGTGGCGTACCATCCGATACTGGCGATCAATAAGCTGCTGTACGAGGAACTGCTGTATGATGCCACCGTCCACGCCTTCGATCTGGTCGAGCGCGAGACGGGGGAGGATTTGGGCAGTCCGATGGAAATGGCAGGTTATGCGCGAACGTTGGTGAGCATGGTCAAGAACAAGGAGCCGCTTGGATTCAGCCGCGTTTACCTGCCGCTGGTATTGGGCGGCATCCTCGTCAACGACAAAATGCCAGCCTCGAAGGAAAGCCCGCTGGATTTACTGCGCAGTCTTTCACAGGCGCTGGACGCCCGCGCCGACGAACTCGGCGAAGATGAGGCTGCGCTGATCGATATGACCAAACGCTTGATTGACCGCACAGGACAGAAGTACGGCTTAAGACCGGGGTGATTATGAACGAACAGTTCGATCCACTTTTTCCTGACGTGCTCGGCGTGATCGCGGGGAGCGCCCGCATTCATATGGACGCGCTGCAAATGGCGGTGGGCGTCTTTCCAAGACAGGTCTATCTGAACCAGCCCGTCGAAGTGATTATCATCCTGCAAAACATGGTCGATCAGCCGATGGACGTGAAGGTAGCGCTGCAACTGCCCACCAAAGACGGCAGCGGCAAGCCCGTCAACATCGTCACGCCGAAGAAGATGCTGGCTTTTTCACTGCGCCCCGCAGAAGCAGGCGTGCTGCGTATTCCGGTGGTGGCAATGCCCCCTACCGAGCCGGGAGAGAACTTTCCGGTGCAAGTCGCCGTGCGCCAGCGCGTGCAAAGCAAGCACAGCAATGTCATTCGTCCGGCGACAGGCGGTGCGCCCCCGTCGGTGCTGGCGGTGTCGCCCTTCAAGCTGCACGTGCTGCGGGATGTCGAGTTCATCCTGCATCCCTACACCCAGTCGCCCGAAAGCGTGCGTGCCTATTTCGACATCGCGCCCAAAAAGCTCCCCAACATGCCCAAAGACCTCAAACCCGCCTACGAGGCGCTGTGGACGATGGAGCAGTTACGCGAAGAACGAGAGCTTGCCCGCGCCAAGCTGGACGATGCGCGGTTGGTTGCCAGCAGTCTGACCCGCGCCCACATCTACTACCCGATCTTGCACGCCGTTGACGAGATATACGCCCTGCATGGTCTGCCGCTGCATCCCGGTGAGGCAAAGGCGCTCGCCAAGATGATCACCTACACCTTCGACGAAGGCGCGGCGCTGGAACAAGTCACCAAACTTGAAGACACCCGCTGGTTCCAGACCTTGTGTCAGGTCTTGGCTTACGACCCGTCAGTTGCCGAGTGGGAACCGGGCGACATTGCGGTGCGTTATCTGTTCGAGGCGGCGGTGTTCGACGCGGTGCTGCTGGCGTTCGGGTTGATTCGCCCGCGTGTCCGCGTGAATCTGGGCGACAAGACCGAACGGGTCAACTACGCCAGCCGCGTGATCGGCTGGCTGGCGGGGCAGTCCGAACCGGATTTGACCTACATTTACCTGCCGCTGCTGCTTGGCGGAGTCACGATCAATTCGGTGGTGGTTGGGCGTGACGAGGATGCATGGCAGACGCTGGACGAAATCCGCGAGGCGTACCGGGGGCGTATGCGTCTGGTTTCCGGTCCGACGATGGAAATCTTCGAGATGCTGGATAAGCTGATCGTCCGCGCTGAGGACGACCTACGCCGTGCCCGAATTCTGCGGATGTAGAATCATTCTTCTTTCGTCAACTCGTACCATGCATTCTGATACCGTTGCAGGCGTTCAAGGTCGTGCTCTTGCAGCAGGCGAATGCGGCGCAAGTCCATGTTATCCTGTAAATCCGCCAGCTTCACCCGGCGGGCAAGCGGATTAGTCTTGATCCGCTGGATGAACGCTTCGTAGGTTTCGTCATCACGGCGCGTCAGGCAGTCCACCGCCTCGATGATTTCTTCCTCGTAACCCATCCTGCGCAAATCATCGAATGTGTAGTCGGTGTCCTCGATCACGTCGTGCAGCAGGGCGATGATGCGCTCGGTGTCGTTCTGCTGCCTGCACATCATCCTCAGCGGGTGCAGGATATACGGAACGCCCGCTTTATCGACCTGTCCGCGATGTGCTTCTGTCGCAAAGATGATGGTGTCCTCAATCGTTGGCATTCTGGTTCCCTCGTATCCATGCTGCCAGCCAGTACAAATCAGCCAGATCGCCGCGTTGGATGCTGTGAAAACGCTTGGCGGCTTCCTCTACCGTCACCACGTCCACGCTCGTGACCTGCTCGCCATCTGCCG